>NZ_JAKUFX010000006.1:0-104894 GCF_022663635.1 Bacillus cereus group sp. BfR-BA-01356
GCCATAAAGGACCTTTATAACAATGAAATTGTAGCTTATCATATTAGCCATCGTCATGATATACAACTAGTTATCGATACGCTAAACAAGGCGAAAAAACAACGAAACGTGCAAGGGATTCTTTTGCATAGTGATCAAGGTTTCCAATACACTTCACGCCAATATAATGATTTCCTAAAAAAACATAAGATGAAAGCTAGTATGTCTAGAAAGGCGAATTGTTGGGACAATGCTTGTATGGAGAATTTCTTTAGTCATTTCAAAGCGGAGTGTTTTAATCTGAGTTCATTTCGTTCAGTAGAAGAAGTTAAATTTGCCGTACATAAGTATATTCATTTTTATAACCACCATCGTTTTCAGAAAAAATTAAAGAACCTGAGTCCATACGAATATCGAACTCAGGCTTCTTAACTATGCGTTTTAATTACTGTCTACTTGACAGGGGTCAGTACATATATGGCGGCTTATTAAAGGTATTAGCAAAAGAAAGTATTGTTCGTTTCTTTAAACATTTCGGACCAGTAATGGCAATTGGATTTAGTACATCTAGCTCTAATGCATCGCTTCCATTTGCAATGAAAACAGCACAAGATAAGCTTGGCGTTCCAAAAGCGATAAGCTCATTTGTACAACCACTAGGGGCAACTATTAATATGGATGGTACTGCCATTATGCAAGAAGTAGCCACTGTATTTATCGCTCAAGTATACGGAGTTGAACTTACATTACCGCAATTAGCTATGGTCGTATTAACTGCTGTACTAGCTAGTATCGGTACTGCTGGTGTACCTGGTGTTGGACTTGTAATGCTTACAATGGTTTTAAATCAAGTAAATCTACCAGTAGAAGGTATCGCTTTAATTATCGGTATTGACCGTATTCTAGATATGTCTAGAACAGCTGTAAACATTTCTGGTGATGCAATTTGCGCAATGATTGTCGCAAAATCAGAAGAAAAATATAATACGGATCAATCGGCAGCATCGTAAATCAAAAAAGGAGTGAATTATTTCACTCCTTTTTTGATTTACTCCCTTTTTTAGAACGATATTCTTTCCCTTTATTATCATTACCAGTTTCAAATTCAGTGCTAAATTCCTGATTAAACTGGCCGGACTTTGGTGATCCTTGATTACCGCTCCCTTTACTACCGTTACGATTCGTCATATTTCTCCCTCCTTCCTTGTATTAGTAGTATGGCGCTCTATCTTTTTTCATACACATTTTATTTATTAACATCTATTACACACGAAAGAAGATCTCCCATCTATAAGGAAGACCTTCTATTTTATCACGTAAGCGTTTTCTTGTTTATAATCACTTAAATAAGTTTTTTGGAAATTGAAATCATTACATTCATTTCATCTTCTGAAAGTGCAGAGAATCTTTCTTGTAAATATTGTTTTTTCGCATCTTCCATTTTCGCAACTAAATCTTTCCCTTGTTCTGTAATCTCTAAATACACAACTCGGCGATCTGATGTAGAACGTGAACGAGTTACAAAACCCTTATTAATTAATTTTTCTGTAACAGCTGTAATATGACTATTCGACACATTTAATTCATTTGCTACACGCGATACCATTTCTTTATTCGTACGATTTAATATTCTTAGGACGATGAATTCATTCCACGGTATGTAACCACCAAATATTTTTCCGATATCATTACGCAACGTGCGAAACATAGCAAACACATTTGTCGATAGTTCTTCCATTAATTGCTCTCGATTTTGAGACAACATTGACAGCTCCTTTTATTTCATTTAGTTAAATAAAAACCTTATTAATAATTTTACATGAAATCTTACTTTTTGTCACCTTATTTTCCCATAATTCGTAGTTTTTTAATATGTATTTCATGATAAAATGAAGTCAACTTCCAGAAAAAGGGGTATTTTAATGCATGAGGAGGATAGGTTCTCAAATCTCAGCCTAAAAGATAAAACAATTATCATTAGTATTATTGCTCTTTTTCTCATTATAGTTTTTACATTTATATTTTTTGTATATGTAGGAATCTTTCAAATTACAGGTATAGCGTATAGTTCACGTACTGCTTTACTTCTCTTTTTTTTATTAATCACTTTCTTAGATGGTATTACATTATTTATTTTCAGTTTCTTCAAAGCGCTGCTATATCCATTGACTCAAAACATGTCAAATTGGATTTCTCTCACTCTTTTCTCATTCATTGAAATTACACTAGATTGGTTCGTCATTCATACTGCTGATGATTGGATAGAAAGCGTACAAATGTCCAACTTAACTGAATTATGTGTCGTACTATTCTTTTTTCTATTAAATAAATTATTAAGTGACAAGAAAGAGTAAGAATACAAGCTTTTCTATATAAAAATTGGTACAATGAAAGCAAATCTTACTAAAGAGGTGTTAATTATGAACTTACAACAATGGGCTGATAAAGGTATGTCCTTTGATACATATGTGAATGAAATGCAAGTAAACCAATACGAGCTACTACACATTTACAATAATTTTTTAATTCCAAATGAATTACTTCCTGTATTAGAAGAACGTCAAAATGATGGCTGGCGTGTTATCGTATTAACTGCTGATTGGTGTGGCGATGCTCTTTTATGCGTACCTGTTATGAAACGAATTTCTGAAGTTGCAAATATTGATATGAGTTTATTAATTCGCGATGAAAACTTAGAATTAATGGATCAATATTTAACAAATGGAACAGCACGTGCGATTCCAATCTTTATTTTCATTGATAAAGATGGAAATGAACAAGCTGTTTGGGGACCACGCGCTCCAAAAGTACAAGAATTAGTAACTTCAATGCGCGCTACATTACCTGAAAAAGAAGATCCAACTTTCGAAGAAAAACAAAAAGAAATGTATGCTAATTTCCGTGCTACATTAGCTGATGATACTTCTCTTTGGGAACATGTAATGGAAAACATGATGGAAAAAGTAGTAAAATAAAAACCTGCCGAGCTCGGCAGGTTTTTTTATTACATAATGAAGAAATAGAATACCGCAGCTAAAATGAAACGATAATAAGCGAACGGTGTTAGTTTTACACGAGATAATAATTTCAAGAATGAAACAATTGCAAGCATCGCAACAACGAATGCAGTTACAAATCCTGTTACAAATAGCGTTATATCTGCTGAGCTTAATACATCCCAGCTTTTAATTAAATCTAAGCCACTTGCAGCTACCATCATCGGTACCGCTAAAATGAACGTATATTCAGCTGCCGCTGTATGCGACACGCGAGCTAATAAACCACCACTTATTGTAGAACCAGAACGAGAAAATCCTGGCCAAAGAGCTAAACATTGGAACATTCCAATTGTAAATGCCTGTTTATATGTGATTTCATCTAACGTTCTTGCTGTACTTGGTTTCGAAAACTTCTCAGCAACAATCATTAAAATACCACCGGCTACTAAGCTAATAACAACTGGTCCTGGACCAAATAAAACCTCTTTAATAGTGCTATGGAATAATACGCCAAGTACCCCGGCAGGAATCATCCCGATAATAATATGTAATAAATTTAACGATGGTCCGTCTGTTACTTTACCTATTCCAACTAACGACCATAGACGCTTCCAAAATATAACAACAACTGCTAAAATCGATCCCAATTGGATAACAACTTCAAAAACTTTCGCTCTCTCATCGTCAAATCCAATTAAATGTCCTGTTAAAATCATATGTCCTGTTGATGATACTGGTAGAAACTCTGTTAACCCTTCAACAGCACCCATGATTAAACCAATTAACCAATCAGCCACAAGTAGTGCCTCCTTAATAACAAATAATATGTAATTTTTTCACACCTTATCATAATACCTTATCCCTTTTCAAAGTGCATCCTTTTTTTATTGGCTTCATATGTTATAGGCGCGTATTTCTTTTCTAATCTTTGATTAAATTGTATGATAGTAAGAGTTTGTTTTTTTATACGGAAAGGGGATTTTATGAAAGAAACTACTTCATTCTCACAAAAGTTAAAGCAATTTGTATTACTATTTTTTCCGATTTTCGTAACGCAAATGTCATTATTTGCGATGAGTTTTTTTGATACAACGATGTCAGGACATGCAAGTCCAACTGATTTAGCAGGTGTGGCAATTGGAACAAGTATATGGATTCCAGTTAGTACGGGGTTAACAGGAATTTTAATGGCTACTACTCCCATTGTTGCACAGCTCGTTGGATCCAAGAAAAAAGAGGACGTTCCCCACGTTGTCATACAAGCAGTTTATTTAGCAATTTGTGCTAGCTTCGTTGTTATCCTCATCGGTTTTTTCGTCATTTCACCTATTTTAAATGGCATGCGCTTAGAAGAACCTGTGGAACGTATTGCAGCGCAATTTTTAAGTATTATCGCAATAGGAATTATACCTTTATTCACTTACACTGTTTTACGTGGATTTATTGATGCATTAGGAAAAACTCGAACAACGATGATTATTACATTATTATCATTACCAATTAATGTAATATTAAATTACCTATTAATTTTTGGTAACTTCGGTTTCCCAAAGCTCGGTGGTGCCGGAGCAGCAATTGCTTCCACTGCAACATATTGGTGCATTTTAATTATTACAGTCATTATTATTCAGACGAAAGAGCCTTTTGCCTCTTTCAACATTTTCAAACAATTATACCGACCTTCTCTTTCGAGTTGGATAGCATTCTTAAAACTTGGCGTCCCTATCGGATTTGCTATCTTTTTTGAAACGAGTATTTTCGCTGCGGTAACGCTCATGATGAGTAATTTTAGTACGACAACTATTGCAGCTCACCAAGCAGCTATGAACTTTGCTTCCTTGTTATATATGACTCCGCTAAGTTTAGCAATGGCAATGACTATTGCGGTTGGATTCGAAGTTGGAGCAAAACGTTACGATAATGCAAAACAATACGGACTGATTGGAATTGGATTAGCCCTTGCCTTTGCTTTATTATATTCGATTCTTCTCTACTTCTTTGACGATCAAATTGCTTCTATTTATACGACAGATGCAAAAGTTCATCATTTAGCAAAAGAATTTCTTATCTTTGCAATTTTATTTCAAATTTCAGATGCAATTGCAACCCCTGTACAAGGAGCTTTGCGTGGTTATAAAGATGTAAATGTTGCTCTAATTATGACTTTAATTGCTTATTGGATAATAGGTCTACCACTAGGTTACATATTAGCGACGTATACAGAATGGGCCGCGAAAGGCTATTGGATCGGTCTTATTATCGGTCTAGCATTTGGCGCTGCCTTCCTACTTATCCGTCTCTTTCAAGTACAACGAAAATATACAACACAAAACAGCCGCTAATAATAAAGCGGCTGTTTTCTTTATGCATATTTTTTCTTGTAACGTATAATATAATGAAAAAGAAAGGTGGGTACATATGGACGACAAAGAAAAAAAGCAATCATTCGATGAAGAATTTGCCCCTGAAATTTCACCTGGATATCGGCAAGATGTACATAAGCCACCTAAATATAAAAACACTTCGTTTTTAATGGGCATTACCATTTTCGCTGCTGTATTACTCATACTTATCATTTTCGTTTATTTTTGATGAAAGGTGGCCTATTATATGAAGAAACAAGATTCCAATCGTTCAAAAAGAACTGTTAAAACACAAAAAGGATATGCAGGAGATTCTGTTCATACTCTTAAACAAGTCGAGCAAGGGAATTTATATATTGCTCAAAAAGAACTTGGTCAACAAAATGAAAATCTTTAAAGGCCCTTTATTCCTTAAGGGTCTTTTTATCCGCATTAAGTAATACACCCTCAAATGTTCTATTGAGCAATGAATTTCCTTTATTGTACGCGCTGCTTTTGTTCTAGCACCATAAATATATTATTAACCTTTACAATTTTCACTTCATAATTCAATTTCATTTCGCTTCTCTTACTCTTACCATTTTCAGTACCCGCAACGTACGCTACAGCTTGATAAAGAAAACTCTCATTGGTCTCTTCACGTATCTCCTCGTTTGTAAATTTATACTCTAAATCTTGAAAACGATTTGGATAATAATTTCCCATTAATTGTTCATACCCTCTATTTAAAAATAGTTCTTCACCTTTTCGTTTCACATCTTCTTTATTAGTAGACCCAAACACTGATAGTTGCTCGGTCACAAAATGCTCTCCTACCTTTTTCATTTCATTATGAGTTAAGTTTTCTATACTTTTGTTCTTTAACTCTTTATTTAACTCGTACTGATCAATCGGTTTAAAGGTAGCAAAAACCTCCTCTTTATATGACCAAAACAATACAAAAGCGATACATAGAGAAATGATTAACAGTCTTTTTTTCGTAATACTCCCGCCCTTCTTCATAATAATAGATATATCTTAACATATAGAAAGAAAATTCTGATATCATAAAATAGAATAACTTAACTCAGAAACGAGGAACAATTATGGACTCTTACAAACATTATATAAAAGAAGCTTTGCCTAATCTTTCTATACATTCATATAAACAAAATGAAGAAGGATGGGATAATGTAGCAGTTATAGTAAATGATGAGCTACTGTTTCGTTTCCCGCGAAAACAGGAATATGCGATGCGAATTCCGTTAGAAAAAGAACTATGCGCAATTCTCACTCAATCACTACAAGAAATCGAAGTTCCACAATATCACCTAATTTATAAAAATGAATCTGATGAGGTTCCTCTTTTTAGTTACTATACTCTCATTCATGGTGAACCATTAAAAACAGAAACAGTTGCCACGCTGGAGGATCCAAAGCTGAAAGCAATTATTACACAATTAGCTACTTTCCTTGCGGTACTACATAGTATTCCTTTACACCAAGTTACAACGCTATGTTTCCCTATTGAAAAAACATGTACCTACTGGAAAGAGCTACAAACAAAATTAAACCAATATCTCACTACTAGCCTTACTTCATTACAGAAACTAGCCTTAAATCGCTTATTTGAAAATTTCTTTGCATGTTTAGCTACATCCACTTTTCAAAACACAATCATTCACGCTGATTTTACTCATCATCACATTTTATTTAACAAGCATAACAAAAGCATTTCAGGTGTTATCGATTTTGGTGATGCGCAAATTGGCGATCCTGCTTTTGATTTTGCAGGACTATATTATGATTTCGGACATGAGTTTACTACATCTGTATATGAACAGTACAGTACACTTATTTCTCATCATGATCCATTACTCATTCATCGTATTACTACCTTTTATCAATACAGTCCTTTACTACATAATATTATTTATAATTTTGAGTCAGAGAGTGAACTCGAATTCATTACAGGCACAGAACAGCTAAAAACGATATTACAGGGATGAGATTACATTCTCTCCCTATATACTCTCTCCTCATACATCATTAACTTTTTATCCATTTCAACAATAACTTTATACAATTGAAATGCCTGTAAAATTTGCAGTTGAATTTCAAAAGGAGCATTTTGTTCTTTTAACCATTGAAATACTTTTGTTTCATCTTTCATTGATTATTCCTCCCTTTATTCTGCTATTTGTGGGTAGCCCGATTAATGAGGGCTGATAATCAGTGGGTGATTGACAAAACCCCCACTGATTAAAGTTTCACTTTATTAAAATCTGCTACAAATATACCGTAAATGATGAAAAGCTTTTCATGTCAATAACAAAAAAGGATGCAAAGTTGCATCCTTTAATGAACTATATTTTTCTTCTGTTTCGCTTCTGTCTTTACTTCTTCCCCTTGGCATTCACTACGAAACGCACAACTTATACACTCAGAACGAAAATGACGCTCTGTATAATGCTCAGGTTGCTCTAACATTTCTTTCATTCTAGATAAATCAGCCATTCCAGTTATAATATTTTCCTGTTTCGGAATGTACTCATACTTAGTTCCTTCTATTAAATTAATAACTTCAATTTTTCCTGGAAGAACTCCGAAAGCTTTATAACTGAATACTGTCATTAGCTTCTGACAAAGAGCAAGCATTTCCTCATCTGCATCGACAACATACTTTTTAATTACAAACGACTCAGCACTCCACTCACCAACTTCAAATGTCAATGACATGTGGACACCTAACTCTTCCATATATGTTTGAAACTTCTCGTATAAAAATAATGGTGGTGTCTGACTATCATCCTTTTCAACGAACTGTAATAGGTGATCCGTTAGCTTCGCTAATACAATATAGTATTCCGTCTTCGAAGCAAACATATTAATCCTTACTTTTTTCCAATACTTTTCTATTAATATTAAAAGTACAATTTTCGTTTGTTGACCCGCAGGTAGCGTGTAATACTCGTTAATAATTTGATTGACAATCATTTGTGCTATTTGTTGCCATTCAAATGAAGAAGGTTCTCTTCTTTTTATGTGACGAAAATAAAATTTATGCGGACAACGCATAAAATCATACAAATGATAATCTGTCATCGTTTTGATTGAGATTTTCTCATGCACTTGCTCTTCATCTCCCTTCTGCCATTAAGAAAGGTGTTTTACAAATTCAGCTCCAAACTGTAAACATTTTTCTACATCTTCATCTTCTGGCGTTAATTCTACTTTTAGTCCTTCTAACACAACTGCTGCCCCGCGCTCTTGTAGCTTTTCTATTAAAATGTCAACTGCCACTCCGTATTTCGGATAAGCCGAATCACATGATCCGAATACTGCCGCTTTTTTCCCAGTTAAATCAATAGAATCCATTGCATCATAAAAATCTAAGAAATCATCAGGAAGATCGCCATCTCCCCAAGTGTATGCACCTAAAATAATTCCATCATACTGTTCTAATATAGAAGCTTCTGGTGAATCCATAATATCAATAACTTCAATTTCATTTTCTGTTTCACGAATTACGCCGGCAATATGGTCAGCCATTTCCTCTGTATTTCCACTCATACTTGCAAAAATCATTACTAACTTACTCAACTGAACCTCTCCCTTTACTTTGTATCTCTTTTTCTGTTTGAATGCTCTTCTTCTCATCTACATATTCAGACCGAATTACATTTCTTTGCCATTCCATATGCTGATCAACATCTTTATTTTTATCTTTTAATCCCCTCCGCAGAAGGTGAAAATTCTTTCTCATTAACATGTCGCATCCATCCTATTGATAATAATTATCAATTTCAACTACATTTAGATTAATTGACATTGATTACCAATGTCAATAACTATTTTTAAAAAAATGATTAAAATGTACAAGCTTGTCCGTTAGCTATTCATATACTATGAATGAGCATAGTTCTTTCTCAGCCCTCTCTGACGGAAAGAAATAAAAGCAACTGCAATAGAGTGCAGTTGCCTTTTTTTGTTTTTCTATAATTTTAGTAATCTTATAGTCGTCTCTAAAAATAGCTCCACTCCACAAATTAATGCTGATTCATCCACGTCAAATTTCGGATGATGATGTGGATAACAAGTATATATATTTTCATTACCTGTTCCTAATTTAATGAAACAACCAGGTGCTTTTCTTAAATATGCTGAAAAATCTTCTCCACCCATAGAAGGTTCAAGCTTCACAACACGCTCATTCCCAAACAAATGTAGTGCACTTTCTTCTACTATTTTCGTAATATATTCATCATTAATAACCGGATCATATCCATATCGATACGTATATGTATACGATCCTCCATGTGCTTCTGTAATTCCTTTCACAATTTTCTCGATTTTCCCTTCTGCTTCCACCCTCAATGCTTGATTAAATGAACGAACAGTTCCCATTAAAGTTGCTGTACTAGGAATAATATTGTCAGCCGTTCCCCCATGAAATTGTGTAACTGAAACTACCCTTTGCATAAAAGCACTTGTATTTCTTGATACGATATGTTGTAGATTTGTAATAATCTGTGCTCCGATAGCAATAGGATCTATCGTTTCTTCTGGTCGCGCCGCATGTCCTCCTTTGCCTTGAATCTCAACTGTAAATACGTCTGGAGCTGCCATCATCGGTCCATATGCAATTCCTATCTTTCCACTCTCAAGTCCTGACATAACATGTAAACCTATTACATAATCAACACCGTCCATTACACCTGCCTCAACCATTTCTTGTCCCCCACCGGGATACACCTCTTCTGCGTGCTGAAAGAATAGACGAATCTCACCTGCAAAATCTTCCTTTATATTTGATAACACCTCTGCTGTACTTAATAAAATAGCTGCGTGAGCATCGTGCCCACATGCATGCATCATTCCTTTATTCACAGATGTATAAGATTTACTTGTCTCCTCTTGAATTGGCAAAGCGTCTATATCAGCTCGAATCGCAATTACTTTCCCTTGCTTCACACCTCTTTTAATTGCTAGTACACTATACTTCGTCGGTCTCGTTACTTCAAAAGAAGAAAATGAGCATAATGTATCATATATAAATTGCGAAGTTTCTTTTTCATGAAATGATAATTCCGGATACTTATGGAAATGCCTTCTCCATTTCACGATATTTTCTTCCGAAATTAGATTCTTCCACACTCTATTCATGATAATTTCCTCCTTTTCAAAAGAACTAGAAATTTAAAAGTTTACTCCGTCTTAAATGATTAATAAAAACAAACACTGTATTTTTACGTATTCTTATAGTCCACTTTTATGTATTCACACAATCCACTTTCTATTTACATGTCAAACCCATTACAAATTCATGCTGAATGTAATATAATTGCTAAGTTAGGGATTTTCTTTTTTAGTATTTAGTGCTAATATCAAAAAAGAGCCTTTTGACTTATTTTTACCTAAAATGTGGGATTTTGTTTTTTTCACAATAATGTAGGACATGATACCTACAAAGAGCTATTATTTCATTAAGAGAGGGAAAGACATGGAAAGATTAAAAGAGATATGGTCTCGACCACTCACACAATGGGTTGCAAAGACGGTTTATTATCTTGCAATTTTATTTGCATTACTTTGGTTGTATGGATTCCATGATACAAACACAAGTACATTTATTTACAATGAATTCTAGGGTGGGAACGTTATGAAGTTATTAGAACAAATTGAAAAGTGGGCTGCAGAAACGCCTGATCAAACCGCTTTTGTTTGGCGAGATGCGAAAATTACGTACAAACAATTAAAGGAAGATTCTGATGCGTTGGCACATTGGATTTCTTCTGAGTATCCAGACGATCGTTCACCAATTATGGTGTATGGCCATATGCAACCTGAAATGATTATTAACTTTTTAGGATGTGTAAAAGCTGGACATGCTTACATTCCTGTAGATTTATCTATCCCAGCTGATCGTGTACAACGTATTGCTGAAAATTCTGGTGCGAAATTACTTTTATCGGCAACAGCAGTAACTGTAACTGATTTACCAGTTCGCATCGTAAGTGAAGACAACTTAAAAGATATTTTCTTTACTCATAAAGGGAACACTCCAAATCCTGAACATGCGGTAAAAGGTGATGAGAACTTCTACATTATTTACACATCAGGAAGCACAGGTAATCCGAAAGGGGTTCAGATTACTTATAACTGCCTTGTTAGCTTTACAAAATGGGCTGTAGAAGATTTCAACTTACAAACAGGGCAAGTATTCTTAAACCAAGCACCTTTCTCATTTGATTTATCTGTAATGGATATTTACCCATCATTAGTAACAGGTGGTACACTTTGGGCAATCGATAAAGATATGATTGCGCGTCCAAAAGACTTGTTTGCTTCTTTAGAGCAATCGGATATTCAAGTATGGACTTCCACACCTTCTTTCGCTGAAATGTGTTTAATGGAAGCATCTTTCTCTGAGAGTATGCTACCGAACATGAAAACATTCTTATTCTGCGGTGAAGTGTTACCAAATGAAGTAGCTAGAAAATTAATTGAGCGTTTCCCTAAAGCAACAATTATGAATACGTATGGTCCAACAGAAGCTACTGTCGCTGTAACAGGTATTCACGTTACAGAAGAAGTGCTTGATCAATACAAATCACTTCCAGTTGGCTATTGTAAATCAGACTGTCGCCTTCTTATTATGAAAGAAGATGGCACGATCGCACCTGATGGTGAAAAAGGTGAAATCGTAATTGTCGGTCCAAGCGTAAGCGTTGGATATTTAGGAAGCCCTGAATTAACAGAAAAAGCATTTACTATGATTGACGGTGAGCGCGCCTATAAAACAGGCGATGCTGGCTATGTTGAAAATGGTCTTCTATTCTATAATGGTCGTCTTGATTTCCAAATTAAGCTGCATGGTTATCGAATGGAATTAGAAGAAATTGAGCATCACCTTCGTGCGTGTTCTTACGTAGAAGGAGCAGTTATCGTTCCAATTAAAAAAGGTGAGAAATACGATTATTTATTAGCGGTTGTTGTTCCTGGGGAGCATTCGTTTGAAAAAGAATTCAAATTAACATCTGCAATCAAAAAAGAACTCAATGAGCGATTACCAAACTACATGATTCCACGTAAATTCATGTATCAATCTTCTATTCCAATGACACCAAATGGAAAGGTAGATCGCAAAAAATTATTGAGTGAGGTTACAGCATGACCGCATATGGATCATTTTATTTTTTCGCTATAGTGGGCATTTTATTAATACCTACTATCATAGCTGGATTAAAAGGTAAAATGTTGCGCAAATATAATGCCGTTTTAACATTAGTCATGATTGCTATTATCTTCTCAGATAAACCAAAGCAAGCAATGATGCTAGCTGCATTTATTATTTGGCAATATGTCCTTATTAAAGGCTATTTAATTTTAAGAAAACAAAATAATAGTACATTCATGTTTTGTGTAGCTGTTATTTTATCGATTTTGCCACTTATTTTGGCAAAAGTCGCACCATTTGTACCTGAATTGCATTTTATTGTTTTCGCAGGTATGTCTTATGTAACATTTAGAGCTGTACAAATGGTCTTTGAAGTTCGTGATAATTTAATTAAAGAACTTTCCTTCTTTAATTTCTGGGAATTCGTTTTATTCTTCCCTGCGATTTCAAGTGGACCTATCGATCGTTACCGTAGATTCCAAAAAGATATTCAAAAGCCGCCTAGTGCTGAGGAATATCAAAAGTTACTATATACAGGGTTTAACCGTATTTTCCAAGGTTTCCTGTATAAATTTATAATCGCGCACTTGATAACAACATATCTTGTAAAGGCTGTATTCGCCAATCAAGATACACTTTTATCTAATGTGATTTTTATGTACGCTACTAGCATGCAATTATTCTTTGACTTTGCAGGTTATAGTGCGTTCGTAATTGGTATCAGTTATATGATGGGAATTAAAACGCCAGAAAACTTTAATAAGCCATTCCTTAGTCGTAATATTAAAGACTTCTGGAACCGCTGGCACATGAGTTTATCATTCTGGTTCCGTGATTTTATTTACATGCGTTTCGTCTTTTTTGCAACGAAGAAAAAGTTAATTAAAAACCGTTACACCATTTCGTATATCGGGGCATTTTTAAACTTCTTCATTATGGGAATTTGGCACATCCAAGGAAGCGCTGTTGCGCAGTATGTTATTTATGGTCTATACCATGCCGCACTGTTTATTTTATTCGATATTTTTGAACGAAAAAACAAGAAGCATAAGTTTTGGCCAAACAATAAATTTACACACATCCTTGCGATTGTAATTACGTTCCACGTTGTATGTTTCGGTTTCCTAATCTTCTCTGGACACCTTAACAGATACTTTTAATGCACCCTTCTTATTCCATTAAGAAGTTGCACATATAATATATTTCGGATATAAAGGAGATTTTAAAAATGGCAGAATTCAAAGAGCAAGTATTAGATATTTTAGAAGAAGTATGTGAAAACGATATTGTGAAAGAAAACTTAGATGTTCAATTATTTGAAGAAGGTATCCTTGATTCTTTCGCTGTAGTATCTTTATTAGTTGAATTCCAAGAGCGTTTAGATATTGAAGTTTCTATTTCTGATTTTGACCGTGACGAGTGGGCTACACCAAACATGGTTATTAAAAAGTTGGAAGAAATCCGATGAACAAAGCAAAATTTGGTCCGATGCTTTTAGCATTGGCCCTTTTTGCTGTATTCTTACTTATTCCAACGCGCTTCCTACTTCCACTTTTAAGTGATGAAAAAGTAGAACAAGCTGCTACTTCTTTAAAAGAAGAAAAAATTCAAAGTATGATTTTACAGCAAAAGATGTTAGCAAATCCAAAATATCTTCCGATGTACGGTTCATCGGAATTCGCACGTATGGATGCTTTCCATCCATCTAATTATTTTAAAGTAAAGCCTGAAGGATTTACGCCATTCCTTCTTGGACGCGGCGGAACACAAGACCTTGTACATGTGTTAAACTTCGCATCTACAATGGATCAATTGAAAGATAAGAAAATGGTATTCGTTCTTTCTCCGCAATGGTTTGTACCACAAGGTATTGATGAAACGCACTTTGCACCTAACTTTTCAAAGCAACAAGGTTACCATTTCATTTTCAACAATGATTTAAAACCTGAAATGAAAAAACAAATTGCAAAGCGTTTATTAAACTTTGAGATTGTAAAAAAAGAAACTTTATTAAAAATTTCGCTTGAAGGCATTGCTTATGATGATACGAAGTATAAAGTAAAAGCACTTGCTGCTAAACCTTTCGCTTATATTTATCGTAACATTTTAGATCGTAAAGATTTATTTACAGCTATGTTTAATATTAAACCGCACAAAGAAAAGCTTGATCCTTCATTAAAACAAATGAACTGGGAAGAGGCTCGTAAACATGCGGATCAAACAGGTGCAGTAGAATCTGGATCTAATGAATACGGTATTGAAGATGATTATTTCAATAGCAAAATTAAGAAAAAATTAAAGCAACGTGAAGGTTACTTAAAAAATGATGCTTATGACCAATCGCCAGAATATGAAGATTTACAAATTGTACTTGATTTATTAAAACAATCTGGTGCAAAACCACTCTTCATTTCTGTTCCTGTCAAAGGTCCTTGGTACGACTACGCTGGATTCCCGAAAGAACGCCGCGAAGCATACTATAAGAAAGTTCATGAGCAAATCGAAAAAGCTGGTTATCCAATTGCCGACTTCTCAAATCATGAATACGATAAATACTTCTTAAAAGATCATATGCACTTAGGTTGGAAAGGCTGGGTTTACATCGACGAAGCCATCCAACAATTTTATAAAGCAAACTAATGAAAAGACCGCTTGAATTACTCAAGTGGTCTTTTTGTATATATTTTGTAATTGCTCGATTGCATTCTCCGCTTCTTTCATAACTCGCTCCACTACATGCTGAGCTGATTCGATTCGTGCCAACGATGCTGCCTGTCCTGCCCAAAGTGACATATATTCTTCCTTATTTTGCTTCGCTGCCTCTTGGCGTATTTTAGAAGTTAATACGTTTTGCACTGGATACATCGGAAGCCCTTCTTCTTTTCCTTCATGTCTCTCTATAAATTCATTCCGGATACCCCGTGCATATTTCCCGGAAAACGCACGAGTTACCGTTGTGCTCGTATCTGTACTATGTAAAACCGCTTCTTTATACACATCGTGCGTAATACTCTCTTCACTTGTTAAAAAGGCCGATCCCATTTGAACACCTTCTGCTCCTAGTGCCAATGCCGCAACAAGCCCTTGTCCGTTCATTACACCACCTGCTGCGACAATTGGGATATGCGGAACAGCCCCTACTAACTGAGGTATTAACGCAAAAGTACCAATCATAGCATCTTGTTCTTTCCCGACAAATGTTCCTCTATGCCCCCCTGCCTCGCTGCCTTGACCGACAATTATATCTACCCCTAATTCTGCAAGTACTTTTGCTTCTGTCACATGGGTAGCTGTTCCGATAACCTTTATTCCACTTCTTTTTAAGTCATCTATTTCTTCTTTTTCTAACGTTTGAAATGCAAAGCTAACGACCGGTACTTTTTCTTCTAATAACACTTGTAATTGTTCCTTATAGCTTTTTGGAAGCTTTAACGTTCCTTCTACTTCTATACCTAATTCTCTATTCACTCCGCTTAGTAATATTTTCGCCTCATTTACCTTCTCTTCTTCTATTTGTATCTCTTTCGTTACAAGTAAATTAACACCGAAAGGCTTATCTGTTAGTTCTCTTATTCTATAAATCGCTTCACCAATTTGTTCTGGGCTCATATAGCCCGCCCCAAGCGTCCCTAATCCTCCGCTATTACTTACTGCTGCAACGAGTTCTGGCGTCGTAATCGCGCCTGCCATACCGGCTTGAACAACAGGATACTCAATTTTTAATATGTCTGTTACTCGACTTGTAAACATCATTTTCCCTCCTATTTTCCTTATATCTTCTTTATTTGATAAGCTTTCCCCTGCTTTTGCAAGGGTTGAACTTCATATGAAGCGAATATATTGAAAGAGAAGGAGGCTGAGCTTAATGATTTATCCAAATGCATTAAAACAAGGTGATACAGTAATGATTATTGCACCATCTGGTCCACCTACAATCGAAAATGTATTAAAAGGTGTGAATGTATTACAAGAGATGGGGTTATCCGTAATAATCGGGAAGAGTGTTTACGAGAAATATGGATTTTTAGCCGGAAGTGATCAAGTTCGGCTTGACGATATACATGAAGCATTTACAAATAATGAAGTGAAGGCAATTTTTTGTGCACGAGGTGGTTATGGAAGTGCTCGTCTTCTTCCTCACATTCAATATGAAGTTATTAGGCAGAATCCAAAAATCTTTTGGGGATATAGCGATATTACAGCTTTACATACTGCTGTTTCACGTTATGCAAAGCTTATAACATTTCATGGTCCGATGATTGAAGAACTAGGAAAAGGTATTGATTCCCTATCTTTATCCTCTTTTAATCAGCTATTCCATCCGTATTCAACCATTTTATCTGCATCAGAATGTATCGTACCTAGCTCCCACAGTACAGTTACAAGTACGTTAGTTGGAGGAAATTTAGCTGTGTTAGCAAGTATAATTGGCTCGCCCTACGAGATAAATACGGACAATACACTTTTATTACTTGAAGACATTGGTGAAGAACCGTACCGCATTGACCGTATGTTAAATCAGCTACTTTTATCTGGAAAGTTTAATAAATGCAGGGGCGTTATTTTCACAAGTTGTCACGACTGCACTCCTTCAAAGCCATCTCAATCATTGCAAACAATATTATATGAATATTTCGCGCCATATCATATACCTGTCCTATTCGATTTACCAATTGGACATATAAGTCCAAACATCGGTATTCCACTTGGAGCTACAGCGACAATAAACACGAATAATAAAACAGTCTCTATTTCTTCTGGTATAGCCACTTCATATTCAAATTAAAAAGTAAAAGGAAAAGCGATTACGCTTTTCCTTTTACTTTTACTTTTACTTTTACTTATAATAATTAAAAATTCGTCCAGATGCGATATCTGCAATTTCTTCTGGAATAAATGTTTTACTTATATCAGTGCCAACATTTAATACAGCTGTAGCATCTTTCTCAATGCTACCAAATAACTCTTTCCCACGTATCGTAATAAGGGGCGTTCCTTCTGGCAACACATCTTTTACAAATTCCATTTGTGTAAAGAACGGAACGATCCATCTACCTTCTCCTTGGAAATGACGCAAACGAAGTATTCCTTCTGTTGCCCCGTCCTCTGCTTCTAGTGAACCAGCAACATAAAACTCAGTAGATAAGAGCAATTCATAAAATTCCTTTTGCTTCTGTTTATCATCCCCTGCTACAACAAGTACCTCTTCTAATTTCTTTACTGAAATTTGCTCCATATGATGCCACCCCTATTTTCAAAATGATTGTACTTAGATTATACGAAATATTCTTATTTTTTTCTACATAATTCGCAATTATTTTCTTAAAATAATTTTAACACTTCTTTTGTCGTCACAATCGTAGCAAACTCTTCATGTAAATTTACAAGTGTCATATTGTGAATATCTTCTGCACTATACTCTTTACCATCTAAACCTATACGGTTAAAAGTAGCCGTTGCATCACTCACTAAATATGTTGTAAATCCTAAATTCCCTGCCATTCGTGTCGTAGTTTCCACGCAATGATTTGTCGTTAATCCTACAACCACTACTGCATTACATTTGTTCTTTCTTAATTGCTCTTCTAAATTTGTCCCAATGAACGCGCTGTTAACGAATTTCTGAATAACCACTTCACCAAGTAGTGGTTGCACTTCTTCTTTAAAGTTTACCGTTTCCGCTCTCTCATAAAACATTGACTGAGCATTTTCTTTATTTACATGTTGAATATGAAAAACTGGTCGTTCCCTTTTTCTCCATTCTTCTAACAAAATTCTCATGTTTTCTTCAGCAAAAATATTATTTCTCTCGCCCCAATCTGGTAATTGAAATGCCTTTTGTACATCGATTATGATAAGTGCTATTTGATTTGTCATCATTTC
This sequence comes from Bacillus cereus group sp. BfR-BA-01356, assembly GCF_022663635.1. Taxonomy (NCBI): domain Bacteria; kingdom Bacillati; phylum Bacillota; class Bacilli; order Caryophanales; family Bacillaceae; genus Bacillus; species Bacillus cereus group sp. BfR-BA-01356. The sequence goes on from NZ_JAKUFX010000006.1 coordinate 18,384, forward strand.
CCCCTTAATTTGGCTGTAATTGAAATAGAAAACCAAGTTGTTGTGACGCAGTAATAAAGCAAACATAGGCGCAAAGCTCTACAATTTCTTTTTCTGTCCAATATTGTTTTAATACGTGAAACATAGTATCATCTATTGCTTTTCGGTTATGAACAAATGTATGCGCAAAAGTAACGGCTACACCAATCTCCTCTGCCTTTTGCACATCATCAGGTCTTCCCTTTGCCATACAGTACGGACATTCATTCCCATACGCTAATGTTCTTCTCACTTGCTCCTTCAACTCTGCTGAAAGAGTTCCTTTATTGTACAGTGTATCTTCTAACTTACTCCACGAGTGTAATATATCCGAATTATGCCCTAATAACTTTTGAAACTTTGTATCTCCTACATTTGATAATGAAATTCTCTCCATCATTTTCCCTCCTATTTCCTTCTGTTTTATTGTAAAATAAATAACGTTCACTTTACATTTCATATGAATCTTAATTTATATTTTTCCTTTACAAAAATCATTATTTTACTGGAGGTATATTTACAAATGCAACTAGACCGTGTTGATCGAAAAATTTTAAATGAATTATATAATGATAGTCGCCTTTCTATGCGTGAATTGGCGAAACGAGTAAACTTATCTGCTCCGTCTACTGCAGAACGTGTTCGTAAACTTGAAAGTGAAGGCGTTATTCAAAAATATACAATCGATATCGACTATAAAAAAGCAGGACTAGTTTTAGATTGTATTTTAGAAATCACTTTAAAAAATGGTGATACAACACGTATGCAACAGTTTATTCAGTCTTATCCATCTGCAAGTTTTTGTTACCGAGTGACAGGAAGCTTATGCTACATTGTAAAAATTTCTGTTCCTTCACTCGTTGAACTTGAAGAATTTATCAATGATGTTTCTTCATATGCAACGACAGTTTCTCATATCGTATTATCAGAAGTATCTCTTACTCCTGATATAGAACATATCTTCCCAGAAGATTAATTTATTTTCATTCATAAATTATAAAAAAACCCCTTACAATAAGAATAAAAATAATATATTATGTATTAAAATACATAAAATTCAAGAAAGGGGCTTTACATTGAAAATCTGGTTTTATGAAAAAACGGCACAATTAGATGACTTGCTTGGTATTTGGGACAATGTTCCGACCATCCCGCGAATTGGTGAAAAAGTGGAGATTTTAAAGACAGTCCGCACTGTTACAGATATTAAATATGTAAAGAATGGTAATAATTTTCGTGTAGAAATTATTACAAATTAAAAAGTAGCTCCTAAGAGCTACTTTTTAATTATCTATTATGTGCTTTCTTTATAACGATTTTATCTTCTTCTACAGCTACTGTTACATAATCATTTTCTTCTAACCGAAGCTTATTTACAGCCTCATCTGGTAACTCTATGGCCATCAATCTATCGGTTACGATCACTTGACTATACACTTCATTTTCTTGTGATGAATTCACTACTTTTTGCTCATTTATAAAACGTACTGGTGGCACGCCAACTTCTTTTACTGTACGCCATTGTTTCCAAACATACGGAATTAACCATAGTAATCCAACAACTGTAAGACCGATACCAATCCATAAATTACTTTGCGCCTGTAATTCAGTAATTGAGATTGTACCACTTTCTTCTCCACCGAAAAATTGCATACTTGTTGCAATCAAATTATTTAGAGCGTGCACAGCTATATTCGTCCATATATTTTTTGTCTTTATGTATAAAAGACACATAACGACACCAAACATGAACGCACCAATAACATCAAAATGTCCTAGGCCAAAAATAATTGAAGATATAATTACAGCTTTTTTAATTCCCCATTTATGAGCCATCCGCTGTAAGAAAAATCCCCTAAAAATAACCTCTTCCATAATAGGTGCTAACACACATGCTGAAATGAAAGTAAATATCGTCATATATACGTTACTCGTATTAATAACATTTCCGTCTTCTAGCATAGTAACTAAGAAATTCGGTAACGTATGTGCTAATATGTAAAATTGAATCTGAGATATGCCAACTGAAAAAATCATCCCCATTATCGTTGCTAATACAATTAATCCCCAAGATAAACGCCCTGGCTTATCAAAAAAACTGTTAAATACAACATTATTTTTATTTGTTTTTACGTATAGCCAAAGTAACGGAAATACAAAAAATACAGTTATTTGTGAAATAACCTCCATCGTATTCTCAGAAACATTTGCTAGACCTAATGGTATCATTATAAGGAACACCCCTATAATCATCCATCCAAAAAAGCTACGTAGCCTTATACGTGAAAATGCATAGTGCATATAGAACACCCCCAAAGATAGTAAAAATAAAATAAAACTTTAATCAGTACTTTATAGGCAATCCTTTCCCTATAAATAGCAGGATAACTAAATTATAATATGAATATAGTTGAAATCCTTCCTATTTTTCTCAAATCATTTCAAACAGCATAGCTCTTAAAATACCATATCGCTGTTCTTCAAGTTGCAATCCAAGTGAAATTTATGTAATAAAAATCCCCGTTTTTACAAGCGGGGATTTCTTTTATTATAATACGTCACGTTTTTGGAATAATGCACTTGATGCTACAAGTAACACAACAAAGTATGCAGCTACAAGTAATAATGAAGTTGTAAACGTAAATTCTGTAAATGTTGGTTCCATTCCACCATTGATTAATTTATTACTATCGTAAGCTCTTAAATCCAAATGGTTGAATACTACAAACTTCGCTACACCTTTTGCAAACATTATTAATACCATGTTAATTGCACCTTGTAAGAAGAATAGGAACATCGTAATAATTAATGGTAATACAGATTTTCTAAATACGTTTGCTAAGAAAAATGCAAGTGTTGCAAAGAAAAATGGTGATAGCAGCTGATATAATATTGTTTTTAAAACAATTCCTAACGTTAATTCAGTTTTACTACCGTCCATTACAATTAATCCAATAATCATAGCAATTAACGTACTAGCAAATACAATAAATAACATCGTTAATAACACTGTAATATATTTAGAAAATAAAACTGTCATTCGTTTTCTTGGACGAATTAATAATTGTTTAATCGTTCCTTTTTGGAATTCATCTGTAATTGTACGCGAAGCTGTTGTAATTCCAAAAATCGTTGCGAATATCATAATTAAGCCGATATCTGAACTTACAAAATCTAAGTAAGATCCATTTAAACTACCAGCTTCACCCCATTTCGCCAGTACTACTGCTCCTAAAATCTCCAATAAAGCAATGACACCAATTAAAATATACATACCTTTTTTCGCATGCAACTTTAAAAATTCATTTTGAATTAATTTAAACATTACGCTTTCACTCCCCCAGTAATCGCTAAGAACTCATCCTCTAACGTTTTATTTTGAACAGTAACCCCGTATACAAGCACATCAGCATGAACAAGTTTTTTTACAAGTTGCGGAATGTTGTCTTTTGTTACAGATGCTACAATTACATTCCCTTTTGCTTTACCTTTAATGATTTCATTCGCTTTCTGAACTTCATCTACTTCAAACGCTACAACGACTGCCTCATCATGTTTCACTTTTTCATGTAAGTTGTACTCTTGTACAAACTCACCTTGTTTAATAATAACGACGCGATCACACATTAATTCAATTTCACTCAATAAGTGACTTGATACGATTACAGCAATATTCTCTTCTTTCGCTAAACGTTGTAAATAATCACGAATTTGGCGAATACCAGCTGGATCTAATCCATTTGTCGGCTCATCTAAAATTAAGATTTTCGGCTGATGAAGTAATGCCTGTGCAATTCCTAAACGTTGTTTCATACCAAGTGAATATGTTTTCACCTTTTTATGAATCGCATGCTCTAACTCAACAAGCTTTACAATCTCAGCAATGCGCTCTTTACTAATTGGTGTAATGGCCATGTTCGCAAAATGCTTTAAGTTTTGCATTCCTGTCATATAATCATATAGTTCAGGATTTTCTACAATCGCTCCAATTTGCTCTAGTGCCTTTTCACGCTCCGAGCGAATACTATGTCCACAAATTGTAATATCGCCCTCTGTCATTGAAATAAGACCTGTCATCATACGGATCGTCGTCGTCTTACCGCTACCGTTCGGTCCAAGGAATCCGTATACTTCTCCTTCACGAACCTCAAATGATAAACCACGAATAATTTCCGTTCCACCAATCTTTTTTCGAACATTCTCTAACTTTACTACTACGTTTCCCAATGCTGATTCCTCCTTTAGACTTCTAGTTTTTTATCGATAATATAAGCAATTACATATATTATTAGAGCACTAACCATTACCATGAAACTTATATTAAAAATGTTAAATCCATTTTCTTGAAACATATTAATAAACAGACTCTTGCTTTCACTATGATATTCTACTCTTCGCAATACTTGGAAAGCTGGAGCTAATTTTCCTAGCAAGGTTGTCGCTAAAGTAATCGCGATATTTATTACTAGAAAAATAATAACGATTAGTATATTTTGCGCCTTTTTCTTTTTCGTAAGTAACTTTACTAGAGTAATTACCAATATGATTTGTAAAACACTAAACAAAAACTCAAATAAATCGCTTATCGTATATATTAAATTATTAATTATGCCTACTTGCATAATCTCTTTTGCTTCTACATATACAGAAGTCGTAGGAAAAGCTAATACATAACTTACGTAGAAAAGAATTCCACATATCCCATACCATATAGCCATTGCGATAAATGAGAAAATAAGCATAGAAATTACATATTGTTTCCCAGATATTGCTGTAAGTCGTAACATTGGATTAGTTAGTAAGCGTGAATATGATTTCATTGTTTGTATAAACATATAAACAATATAAAAGAAAAATATAATCATAATGATTCCAAATATACCCTCTTGTCTACTGATAGCCGCATCACTTTTTCTTACAATCATTTGTGAAAATAACACAGCTTCAATTAGCACAAAGAATAAAAAAGTAACAATATATCTTTTCTTATTTACATTCCATAAATAGGAAAGTACTGACTTCACTTACTAAACACCTCCTTAAACAATTCATGAACTGCTTTTCCTCTCTGAAAACGAATTTCTTCTACATTTTCATATAGAACCATTTCTCCATCTTTTAAAAAGATCACTTCATCAAAAATATTTTCAATTTCATTTATTAAGTGAGTGGAAATTAATATCGTACAATCTTCCCTATAGAACTGTAGAATTAGATCCAATACATGTTCTCTAGAAAGAGGATCAATCCCGCCCAATGGCTCATCCAGTACATATAGCTTCGCTTTTCGAGAAAACGTTAAAATAATCTGCAACTTCTCAACCATACCTTTTGACAATGCTGTAATTTTTTCTTCTAACGGTATTTTAAATTCTGCAATCGTATCTACCGCTTTTTGAATATCGAAGTCTTTATAAAAATCTCGATAGAAAAATAAAGCGTTTTTTACAGTCATCCAATCATCAAAGATTGGCTTATCGGACATAAATGAAACAATTTCTTTCGTCTGTAACCCTACCTTTTTACCGTCTATTGTAATACTACCTTCAGAAGGGTGTTGCAAGCCTGCAATCATTTTCAATAACGTCGTTTTCCCGCTCCCGTTATCTCCAACAAGCCCAACGATTTTCCCTTCCGTAATCTCTATGTTTAATTCACGGATCACTGCTTTTAATCCGTATCTCTTCCATAAGTTTTCTATTTTCAATAGCTCTGTCATTGGCTCTCCTCCCTCTTATCATGTAATGAAGAACGAAGAATTGTAAGAATTTCTTCTTCTGAAAAACCTAAATTGTCCATTCCATCTATAAAAGAATGAAGTAATTCTTTCGCCATCTCTTTTCGCAGCTCCATAATTTTCTCCCCTTCATTCGTTACATACCGTCCCATTCCTCTACGTGTGACAACAACTCCATCCCGTTCTAGCTCTTGAAATGTACGCTGAATCGTATTTGGATTCACTTGTAATTCACTCGCTAATTCACGGACAGAGGGAATTTTATCACCAGGCAATAAATGTCCTGTTACGATCTCTTTTTTTATGTATTCCATTACCTGAATGTAAATTGGTGTATTTGGAGAAAACTCTATTTTCATTTCTTCCCTCCTTTTGTATCGGTGTACTAGTTAAATAATACACCGATACAAAAGGTTTGTAAATACCCATTTAATTACAAAAAAGTTCTATCCGTTAAACGAATAGAACTTCCCAAATATAAATCGCTATACAAAAATAATAGTGTTATGTAAACAAAATTATAAAGAAAAACTGTCTTATCAATGAATAAGACAGTTTTTCTTTATAATCCTATATTAAAAGTTAAACACGAAGTCATCGTCAGCTAACTTTTCAACGTTCGTTGCTTTTACGTAACCATTTCCTTTTACAGAGAAGAAATCATGGTTTTTCGTATCTGTACGTAAACCATTTAAAACGATTGGGTTAATTTCTTCTTCTTCAAACTTCGGCTCAAGTCCTAAGTTCATAAGCCCTTTATTCGCATTGTAACGAACGAAACGATTTACATCTTCTACAAGACCGATAGAAGTGTAAATTTCTTCTGTATAGGCCATTTCAATTTCATATAGTTCCATTAATAAATCTTGTGTTTCTTTTTGCACTTCTTGTTGCTCTTCTGCAGAAAGTTCTGCGAAGATTTGTTGTGCTAAAATACCGACGAATACGCCGTGAATTGACTCATCACGAATTATCAAGTTGATAATCTCACCACTTGCTGTTAGTTTTCCTTGACCAGCTAAGTAAAGTGGATAGAAGAATCCGCTATAGAATAAGTAACTTTCTAAGAACACACTTGCTACCATTGCCATGTATAACTCTTTTTTTGTTACTTCAGGCTTTAATAAACGACGATAGTAACTAGTAATAATACCAGCTTTTTTCTCAAGTAACGGATGATTGTCTACCCAGTCAAAAATATCATCAATCTCTTCTTCTGTAGCTAATGTTGTGAAAATGTGACTATAACTTTTCGCATGTACTTCTTCCATAGCTCCCATGAAAGCTAATACACTTTTCGCTTGTAAATTTTCAAGATGAACCAGTACAAGTGGCATTCCTTCGCCACCTTGTTTCGTATCTAAAAGTGTTAAACCACCTAATACACGCTTATAAGCAATTTGCTCTTCTTTCGATAATTGCACCCAAGTATTTTTGTCAGACGAAACCGCAATTTCTTCTTCTGTCCAAAACTGAGCGATGTTTTGCTTCCAAAACATTAAACTAAAATCATCTTCTTTTTTGTTCCAGTTTACCGCACGCATTAAATCGCCCCTTCTCTAAATATGATAACTAAGCATGAGCAGGGTTCAGAAAACCCTGCTCATCATGTCTCACTTTTTATATTAAACGGTACAAGCCACACACTCTTCCACGCTTAATTTACGTGTTCTCGTATAATACAGACTCTTTAAGCCTTTTTTATGTGCATAGATGTAGTAACGTGCTAATTCACGTGTTGAAATATCACTATTAACGTAAAGAATTGTACTAATTCCTTGGTCAATATGTTCTTGAATTTCTGCGATTAAATCAATTAATTTAAACTGATTCATATCGTAAGAAGATTTATAGTACCAGAACGTATCTTTTGATAAATACGGCATTGGATAATATGTTGTCGCATTCGCATATGTTCTTGATTCGATTTGACTTACGATCGGCATTACGCTTGAAGTTGCATTTTGAACGTAACTGATTGATTGTGTTGGAGCAATGGCAAGACGATATGAGTTGTATAAACCATTCTTCTGTACTTGCTCTTTTAAACTTGTCCAATCTTCTTTTGTTGGAATATGAATTCCTTCAAATAGTTGCTGAACTTTTTCAGTTACTGGGCTGTAATCTGTCGTTTCATACTTTTCGAAGTATGTGCCATTCGCATAATCAGATTTATCGAAGTCCTTAAATGTCTCGCCTTTTTCTGTAGCGATTTCCATACTTTTCTCAATAGAGTAGTAATTTAACATCATAAAGAATGTACGAGCGAATTCTTTCGCTTCTGCACTTTCATAAGCGATTTTATTTTTTGCTAAATATCCGTGTAAGTTCATTGCTCCAAGTCCAACTGAATGAAGCTCGTCATTTGCTTTTTTCACAGTTGGTGCATTCGGAATAATCGTCATATCAGAAACAGCTGTTAAAGCTTCCATTCCCGCATGAACTGCTTCACGAATTTCTTTATTTTCCATTACGTTTACGATATTTAACGATCCTAAGTTACAGTTAATATCACGACGGATAATGTCATCTGTACCGTAATCATTTATTTCTGAAGTTTCTTGAAGCTGGAAGATTTCTGTACATAAGTTCGACATCTTCACAGTTCCAATATCCTTCAATGGATGTTGATTATTTGCATTTGATTTAAACATTAAGTATGGGTAACCAGACTCAAGCTGAATCATAGCGATTTTAATAAGCATATCACGTGCACTAATATCTAGTGGCTTCTTCTTCACTTTCGGATTGCTCATTAATTCATCGTACATTTCATCAATGTCAATATCATCTAAATGCTTGCCATATTCTTTATAAACCGTATAAGGCGCGAAAACATGGAAAGGTTCGTTTTTCTCAGCAAGCTCAAAGAACTTACTTGGAACGATAATTCCGATTGATAGAGACTGAATACGGCTCTTCTCATCGGCATTTATTTTTTTTGTATCAAGGAATTCAATAATATCCCAATGGAAAATGTTTAAATATACTGCACCGGCACCTTTTCGTTGGCCAAGCTGATTCGCATATGAAAACGAATCTTCAAGCAATTTCATAACAGGTACTACGCCACTTGCAGCGTTGTCGATACCTTTAATTTGCTCACCGCGTGCGCGTAGCTTAGATAAGTTTAAAGCTACTCCCCCGCCGATTTTCGATAATTGCATCGCAGTATTAATGTTAAAGCCGATCGAATTTAAGCTATCGTCCATCTCTAACAAGAAACAAGACACCATTTCTCCTCTTCTGCTTCTTCCCGCATTTAAAAAGGTTGGTGTCGCTGGTTGGTAGTTTTGTTTTACAATCATGCTTGCGAATTGTCTTGCCTTCGAAACATCACCGCGTCCTAAGTATAATGAAACAATTGCTACACGATCTTCATAGCTTTCTAAGTATTGTTTTTGATCATTCGTTTTTAACGCATAATCTTTGTAGAACTTAGATGCTGCCATATAAGATTGGAACTCGAAGTTTTCACCATAAGCGATGTTATATACTTCCTCTACTTCCTCCAAGCTATACTCGTCCAGAACGTTGTAATAGTAATCATGTTCTTTCATATACTCCATTCGCTCTGCCACGCTATTAAAAGGAACGGTATTCTCTCTAGCTTCTTCCATAAAGACTTCTAATGCCTCTTTATCTTTATGAAGCTGATAAAAACCGTCCTGCATTTGCGTGATTTCATTATTCAGTTCAATGTGTCGCAATCTCCCGCACCCTTTCCTTAAAATATTCTACATCGTTATTTGTTCCAGATAACTCAAATTTTGATACAATAGGCACTTCATATTTAGTAGAAATCTTGTCAGCACTTGCACCGAACATGTCTCCCCAGTTACGATTGCCGCTTGCAGATACGCCTTTTAATTTTTCATTATTGCGCTCTAAAAAGTCTAAAACACGTTCTGGTACATTGCCAAAACCTGTTGTATACGTAATAAGAATAAAGTCTTCATCTATTACTAGATCTTCATCAATTTGAACGGCCGGCATATTTAATTTGTGAATGAAACGCTTCACGTTTCCTGTCATAGAATCATATGCAACTAACATTTCCGACCCTCCCTCTCAAATCTATATTCTCTATATGTTGTTCTTGATTTCTCTATATATTGTATTACGTTTCAAAATAAGACACAAGATATATGTATAAATTCTTTCTTTTTTTAACTTTTACTTTTCGACATGATAGCCGTTTTTTTTCAATACAATGACTATGAAACAACATTCTAAAACTCATGTCAATAAAGTGCTTTTCAAAAAAGTTGTCAACGAATTTAACCTTATTTTTAAAAAAGTTAACAATATATTTTGTCATAAAACGGTAGATGCTGAAGAAATATATTTCTCCAGCATCACGCAAAAAAGAACAGATATGAAACTATAATCTGCTCTAAAAAACGATTACATTTATCAAATTTACCTTATTAAATATATTATACATATACTTTCGTTTCTCGTTACATACTAAAAGATAACTATTATAGAAAAAGATTATTATTATGGAACTTCAATTTATTTATGAAAAGTTTATTCAGAGTGCTCAATGCGCAAAATATCTTTTACAAATATATGATGCGGATTTTCATCTTTATCAATCATTGTACATACCGGAGCCTCTTCATCAAAGTATACAATCATTCCTTCTACGTACTGATATGTATGTCGAACTTGTACAGTTACTTTAATTTCTACTGCTTCTTCATATGCTCTTTTTATTTTCTGAAGCATTTTTGCTGAACATTTTCGTTTCTCTGGATACATAACCATTCCCATAAATCGATTGCCGGCTCTATCTTTCCACATATAATCCCAATGTGGTAAAATGCCTTGTTTAAAATCGCCCATAATTCCCCTCTCCTTTATCTTTTATTTATCCCGCATTAAACGTCCGATTGGTGAAAGGCTACTAATCAGTGAGAGATGCCCTGCTGATCAAAATTCCCCTTTATGAACGTGGCGTTTCTGAATATGTATAAATCACTTGCCCGCCTCGCTGTGCGTTACCAATGAAATGCTTAAAGTCTTCTCTATTTACAACAACTTCTCTGAACGTATAAAATACATCTTTCGTAACAACATACTCCTTTATTTCACCATTTTTTAGCTGATCTAAAATTGTATTTGCTAATTCTTTATCCATGTATTTCACCTCTCTGCAATATTTTATTTTATCGTATATTCTATAGGTCAACAACTGTAAATTTATCCCGCTATTTGCAGGTAGTGCGATTGGTGTTGACTACTAATCAGTCGTGGAATGAACAAAAAATCTTACTGATTAACGTTTCACTTTATCTCGTTGTTATGCCATGATTTTATTTTCGTTATTTCGCAAACAATATCGTTTTACTATATGTCCACTAAATATCATATACTAACATAGCTACTTCTCTATATCAAACATTTCGGCATTCAATTATGCAAAGTTCCATACCACTATGCTACAATATACAAATAGAACTAGGAGGGATACTATGATTCGGAAAGCAAAAAAGACAGATGCAATGGCAATAGCTCCTTTATTGTATAATGCTCTGCATGAAATTGCTGAAAAAATCACAGGTAGCACAGATGAAGCAGAAGTATTACTAGGACTTGAGACATGGTTCTCAAAAGAAAATAACCGTCTGAGCTACGAAAACTGTTTTGTCTATGAACAAGACGAGAGTGCAGTTGGAGTTATTGTCGCTTATCACGGTAGTGAAGCAACACAGCTTGACGCACCAATTGTACATCACTTAAGAGAATTACATAAAGATGAATCAATTACGTTAGAAAAAGAAGCTGAGCTTGATGAGTATTACATTGATACACTATCAGTTTCAAGTGCACACGGCGGAAAAGGTATCGGTTCTAAATTAATTGAAGCTGCCGAAATCTATGCAACTGAAAAAGGGCATGAAAAAATCGCTTTACTTGTTAATTTAGAAAACACACGCGCCTATTCACTATACGAAAAGTTAGGTTATAAAAAAGATGAAATTGTTATGCTAGTAGGCGAACCTTATGCTCATCTCGTAAAACCATTAAACGTCAAAATTTCTGTATCTTAACATAAAAGCACACGATTTATATAAATCGTGTGCTTTTATGTTAAATTCGTATTTAATATATTTCCATCCATCGCCTCGTGAAACGTATATGTTGTACATCCCCATGGCTTTCTATGCAAAATAGGCGAACCAGACCATCCCATTGCCCTCAGCTCCGTTCCAATCATCGAATTAAAATAATTATGACCTACAAGAGCAATACTTCCATGTACGAGAGCATAACGATGTAATACGTAAGCTGCTTGCCTTGCCCTCTCTCTTACTTCCTTATAAGATTCAACATTTTTATGGTAACCAAGTATCCATAATGCTCGTCCAATACACATCCATACGTTAAGTTTACACTTCAACCATTTTGGCGCATAAAAGCTCGCCGGAACTGCCACTTCCCTAAAAAGAGAATTTTGTATAAAACATAAAGAATCCATTAATTCAGCTGCTGACTGTACAGCACACTTTTGATCACTCGTTACAATCAATTTCGCTACTTCAACCGCTTCTCTTGTTTCCAATGGTATAGGTTGTTTTTCTGTTATAGTATGTAAGTCATATCCTTTTATCCATTCATGAAAGGATGTAACCGTCATTGGTTCTATAGTACAATCTAAGCGACCATGACGAATAAAAGAAATCTTCATTCTTTTCACTCTCCATTCATCACTTATGAACTCTATTATGCACTAGTTCTAAACATCATACCACGCAAGAAAATAAAGTTATATACCTTTACATCTCCCCACCATTATCATGTGTTATCGAAGCATGGATACCATCCATCCCATCAAAATATGTACTCGTATCATATTGACGAATCTTTTTTAAATGCATATAAGAAAATAAAAATAAAATTAAAGCTATAACACTCCCCACAAATTCAAACATCATTTTACCGCCTCTAATTTCTCCCACTTCAGCAGGTTATTCTACTTTTTCATTATACCTCGATATAAAGATTCTCGCATTTTTGCTATTTTTTTCAAAAAACATGGATTTTCTACATATTTTCTTACAAAAAGTGAATATTTTTCGAATTTTTACTTTGGAAACATTTACAAAGTAGGAAATATGGTTCAAAATAGGAGGAAATAAAAAAACCCAAATTTATTCTTTTTTTGGGAAAACTGTAACAAGGAGAGTTGCTTATGCAGATCGCAGAAACTGGAGATATCATCGAATTTAAAGGTGGAATGCAAGGCCGTGTTCAAAAAGTAAATCAAAACTCTGTTATTGTTGATATAACAATTATGAAGAATTTTAGAGAACTAGATATGGAACCTCTTACAGTTGTAAGTCATAAAAACTATACTGTCATTAATCAAAATGCATAATATAATAGAAAGAAAGGGCCTGTATACTATACAGGCCCTTTCTTTCTATTAACGATTATCAATTGTTTCCGGATATAGATCGTGGTTCATCATGCGGTAATCAGCCATTTGTTCATACTTCGTCCCTGGGCGCCCGTAGTTGCAGTATGGATCAATTGAAATACCACCACGTGGTGTGAATTTCCCCCATACCTCAATATAACGTGGATCCATTAATTTAATTAAATCGTTCATAATAACGTTCATGCAATCTTCATGGAAATCACCATGATTGCGGAAACTAAATAAATACAACTTTAAAGATTTACTCTCTACCATTTTTTGCTCTGGAATATAGCTAATATAAATTGTTGCAAAATCTGGTTGTCCTGTTTTCGGGCATAAACTTGTAAATTCAGGACAATTGAATTTTACAAAATAATCACGGTTTGGATGATTATTATCAAATACCTCTAATATTTCTGGGCTATATTCAAATAAATATTTTGTATTTTGATTCCCTAGTAATGTTACATCTTTTAAATCTTCATCTAATCTTCCTGTCATTTTAAACATCCCTTCTCGTTATACGCCGCGCTTATTTCCCCATACTAACGCATGAAGCTGAGGCAATACTTTTGCATCATTCATCTCTTTACAATTTACAGCTTTATCAATCAGCCATTCATACTTATCTAATAATTTTTTTATAAGCATCGCATCATCCACTGTTTTTGTATCATCGTTTCCTACTTGTAAGAAAAATGGTACCTTTGGATAACGTTCGTGCATCTTAACTGCATATTCAAAATCATGATCATCGAATACTACTACTTTTAAACTAATATCTTTTCCTGCTAGTTTCTGAATAATAGCATCTAACCTCTGAAAATCTGTTTTCATCGTTGAACTTGGTGGTTTTGGAGAAATTGTTATCTCATCAATTTGAAGTAACCAATCTTGCCATTTACTCCCTTGCGTTTCAATTGCCGTTCGCATTCCATTTTCTTTTAATATAGAAAGAAGAAACTCAATATTTTTCAGTAATGCCGGATTTCCACCTGAAATCGTAACATGAGAAAAATTTTCTCCTCCAATTGCAACAAGCTCATCCCAAATATCTTCTGGTGTCATCTGTCTAATTTGATCTTTAGCTGATCCATCCCACGTAAAAGCAGAATCACACCAAGCACAGCTATAATCACAACCAGCTGTACGGATAAACATTGTCTTTTGCCCTACAACCATTCCTTCACCTTGAATAGTCGGACCGAATATTTCTAAGACAGGGATTTTACTCATCAAGCATCCACTCCCGTCTTACTTCCGCATAACTAGTCGGCGTCTCAAATAGACGAACAAATTCAACGCGAGCTCCTTTATATTCGTTCACTCGATTCTCTTTTGTTAGTGCTTCTGCCATCTTTTCATAAATCCAAACGACCATATTTTCAGCAGTCGTATTCATTGCAGGTAACGTTTCGTTTAAATAACGATGATCTAGATAAATTTCTATTTCATTCTTCCAAATTTCTTTTATATCTCCAAAGTCAATTGCAAGACCTATTTCATTTACATATCCACTAATTCCAAATACAACTTTATATGTGTGACCATGTAAGTTTTTACATTTCCCTTCATAACAGTGTAAATGGTGTGCTGCATCAAATGTAAATTCCTTGCTGACCATTACTCTTTTATTATGGTATTTGAGTTGTTTACGCTGAATATCCTTGTCCATTTTTTGCAAATTCTCTACGATGCGAAATCCAAAAAAGTTATCCATTAGTTGTTCGCTCCTTCGCGTTCTTGTAGGTACGTATCTAATCCTGCTTTACGAAGTTGACATGCTGGACATTCACCGCAACCATCACCAATGATTCCGTTATAACATGTTAATGTTTTTTCTCGAACAAACTCAAATGCTCCAAGTTCATCTGATAATTTCCATGTTTCAGCTTTATCAATCCACATAAGTGGCGTGTGAATGACAAACGGGTAATCCATAGATAAATTTAAAGTAACATTTAACGATTTCACAAACACGTCACGGCAGTCTGGATAACCACTGAAATCAGTTTCACATACACCCGTTACAATATGACGTGCTCCAACTTGTTTTGCTAATACAGCAGCAAATGATAAGAAGAGTAAATTTCGTCCATCTACAAATGTCGATGGCAATTCACCTTCTTCATGTGTAATCTCCATATCCGTTCTCGTTAAAGCATTTGGAGCAAGTTGATTTAATAGACTCATATCTAGTACCGTATGCTTTATTCCTAGTTCTTTTGCAATTTCCGCTGCACAATCAATTTCTAGCTTATGACGTTGATTGTAATTAAACGTTACAGCTTCTACCTCTGCAAACTGCTCTATTGCCCAAAATAAACATGTCGTACTATCTTGTCCTCCACTAAAAACAACAACTGCTTTTTCTTTTTTCATTTCACTCATTCTCCTTCTCTACTATAAATAAGAAGAAAGAACGTTCTTGAACTGTCACAATAAAAAAACAAAACAATACCTAAGGATATTGTTGTTTCCATAGTTTTTTATAGAGGGAGTTCGCGAACCTCTCCCGCGCGGTGCACGGAATTTCTTCTTTCATTGACACAGCTTATTGTAACATATTGTATACTAGCGTAAAAATTTCTGATTTTTCAGATATTTATTATTTCATTTCTTTCATTTTATAGTATGATTAATTTAATATAAGAAGAGAGGAGGCATCCCACTGAAACCCTTTATTATTTATCTCTTTTTAAATATATTATTCATCCTGATTACAATGCTCGTATATCATTTATTTTGGAATCAAAAAGGGAAACGCTCTCCTAAATTAAATTCAGCTATATTCATTGTACTCTGTTGCCTTGCTACCGTACTCTGTATTACATTTGCAGCAAAAACAAATAATGGTTTTCAATTTGATATGCGCCATATTGTATTAATTGTCGGTACATTAACGGGAGGGCCTATTGCTGGTGGTTCTATCTTAGTTGTATTAAACATATATCGCTTATTATTAGGTGGGATAGGTGTTTTCCCATCTCTTATCGGTTCTGTTCTTCTATTTATTGTTCTATTATTAACATATAAATTTTTCAATCGAACTTCTAATCGTATAAAAATAACACTTGCTATTATCTACAGTCTCACATACGGATTTAGTTGGATACCCTTCTTCCTTTCAAAGGTTACAAATAAGACTGATTATATACCGCATATTATTGTGTATGAATTATGTTCAATGCTTGGTACGATTCTAATTTTATATTTACTACACATATTACAAACTCAAGTTCGTCTCCAAAACGAACTTATAAATGCTGAAAAGTTTCATTTAATTGGTGAAATGGCAGCGTCTATCTCTCATGAAATTCGCAATCCATTAACTTCAACGAAAGGTTTTTTACAACTGTTACAATCAGATACATGCACTGAGCAGGAACGAAAATTATATATCGACATTGCCATTAATGGCATCGAACAAGCAAATCATGTTCTTACAGATTATTTAACCTTTGCTAAACCAAGCATTGAAAAAGAACAAACATTACAGTTAGAAGAAGAATTACTACATGCATTGTCGTTAATTACACCGCTTGCTAATTTAACAAATGTACGTACTCATTATATAAAGCAAAGCACTTCTTTTTTTATCGCTGGAGAAAAGCAAAAACTAAATCAATGTTTATTAAATATTTTAAAAAATTGCATTGAGGCTATGCCAAAAGGCGGTGATCTTTATTTCACATTAGTTCCTGATCATAAGCATATTCAGTTATATATAAAAGATACAGGAGTCGGTATGGATTCAGAACAAGTAAAACGTCTTGGTTCGCCCTTTTATTCAACGAAAGAAAAAGGTACTGGACTTGGAATGATGGTCGTATTCAGTGTTGTTCAAGCTATGAATGGAAAAATTGATATTATAAGTGAAAAAGGAATCGGTACAACCTTTTTATTAACTTTTCCACTCATACAAAAAACGTGATGAAATACTCATCACGTTTTTTCTGTTCCTTCAACTAATTCAGCAAAAGCTTTCACTTTTCCGTGCGGTTGTTGATTTTCTTTACGTGCTTTCCAGGCGCGCTCTTCTTCTCGCTTCTTCTTAGACATGTTTTTTCAACTCCTTCTTTTCTTTCTCCATGTAGTATTCCAAAATAAGAAAGAAAACTATGCACGTATCAAAAAAGAAGTGGTTTCCCACTTCTTCCACTTTAGCGTTGCAAAATTGCATGTTTCGCCTCTTTTAACTGCGTAAGATGTCTTTGTTCATGCAAATCAAGAAATTGAACCCATTGATACAAATTCAGATCATTAAAAACAGGATGCTTTAATCCATTTTCAAATAAATCTTTTTCATCTATAACACTATGAAGCGCGTGTAATAGTTCTTGGCGTGAATGTTCTAGTAATTGAATTCCTTGCTGTTTTTTCATTAAAGTTTCTGTTGGTTGCATTTGCTGAGGAGCTTCTCGTTTATGTGTGCGATCAAGCGTAAGTTGGAGGTCTTTAAATGGAGTCATGTTTCTTTCATTTTTTTGTAAAGCATATACAAGGGCAGACGTGACAGATTGTTCAACTAAATGCAAGTGGTGTAAAATTTGAATAATACTCCATTTATCACGGCGTGGCTTTACATTCACTTCTGTGTCATTTAACATTTCAATTTCTGATAATAGCGTGCTTCGAGTAGCCTGTAATGAGTTTACTAAACTTTCTAAACTTACATCCATATTAGATTGAAGCATACTTGTTCCCCCCTTTTGTTGGTGAAAAGAGGTGCTCCTTATTAGAAACACCCCTTCAGTATTCTGAATTTTCTTTTATTATCTCATCATTTTCCCATTATGTCGATGTTAAACATGTGAAAAAAGCGCATGTTTTTTACAATTTTGTGTCGTCAATCGCATGTAACCATGCTTCAATTTCTGTAATAACACTTTTCACACAGCCTTCAGCAAATGGTGATGTTAAATTTGCAACCTCTACTAATTCTAAGAACGATTTACTTCCACCTTGTTGGCACAGATTCACATAATCTTCCCACGCCTCTTGTCTATTATCTCTTGCACGTTTCCAAAATTGTAGCGCACAAATTTGAGCAAGCGTGTAATCAATATAATAGAACGGTGAGCTATAAATATGCCCTTGACGTTGCCAAAAACCACCGCGCTCTAAATAATCATTCTCCTCATAATCACGATGTGGTAAATATTTCTTCTCTATGTTACGCCATGCTGTCTTACGCTCTTCAGGTGATGCTTCAGGATTTTCATATACATAATGTTGATATTCATCAACAGATACACCATAAGGTAAAAACAGAAGTGCTGAACTTAAGTGAGAGAAGTAATATTTATCTGCATCTTCTTCAAAGAATAGCTTCATCCATGGCCATGTAAAGAATTCCATACTCATAGAGTGGATTTCACACGCCTCATATGTTGGCCAATTATATTCTGGAATTTCAAATTTACGACTTTCATATACTTGGAAGGCATGACCTGCTTCATGTGTTAATACATCAATGTCACCAGATGTTCCATTGAAGTTTGAGAAAATAAATGGCGCTTTATAATTCTCAATATATGTACAATATCCGCCACCAGCTTTTCCTTTTTTCGCAACTAAATCTAATAAATCATTATCTAGCATGAAATTGAAAAATTCATCTGTTTCAGCCGATAACTCTTTATACATTGTCTTTCCATGATCAACAATCCAATCCGCATCTCCTTTTGGAGTTGGGTTACCTGTAGCAAACTCAAAGTTTTCGTCGTAATAAGCTAACTTCTCTACACCGATACGTACTTGTTGTCGCTTTCTTAATTCCGTTGTAACGGGAACGATATAATCTAGCACTTGCTGACGGTAATTAGCCACCATCTCCGCATTATAATCTGTACGGTACATTCTTGCATATCCAAGTTCAACAAAGTTTTTGAAACCTAAAGATTTTGCGATTTTCGTTCTCACTTTAACAAGCTCATCATAAATACGATCTAGTTCTTCCTCATTTCCAGCTAAAAATCCGTAGTATGCTTCACTTGCTGCTTTACGTTCGCTTCTTTCTTTTCCTTGCATAAACGGAATCAGTTGCGATAACGTTCTTTCTTCTCCAGCAAAGTCAATTTTTGCAGATGCTAATAACTGTGTATATTGCGATGATAATTTATTTTCTAATTGTAAATCTTTCACGACTTCATCTGAATATGTTTTTAAATCACATTCTGCTAGAGCAAATAATTGTTTTCCATAATACGCCTCTAATTCTTCACGAAATGGAGAATTAATGAGTGCCTTATAATATTTTGTACCATATCCTTGTACAACTGGAGAGAATTCATCAAAGAAATCCTGCTCCTCCTTATAAAAAGTATCCGTCGTATCAACAGAATGGCGAATGTAACAAAGGTTTCCCATTGTACCAAAATCGTTGCGAATCTCATTAATTGAATGAATGACTTGTTTTTGTTCTTCTACAGTTTTTGCGTTATCAAACTTCTCTAAAGCAACAGTAAATTTCTCTTTTAACTCTTCAATATTTGGGCGTTTATATTCATAGTCTTTAAATGACATGAACGAGCCTCCTCTCCATTACATACCTTTATTATAATTCAATACGTATTCTTGAATTCCCTCTTAATTTTCAACAAATTTCGGCAGTGACTGCCCTGAGTTCATTACAAATAAAAAAAGCCTTGGATTTATTTATCCAAAGCTCCTTTGGAACATATTATTTTTCATACTTCCCAATTTTTTTTAATAAATCAAGTAATTCATCTTTTTCATCTTTCGTTAACATTTCAAAAGACTGATGTATAACTTTCTCATGCCCCGGAAAAATAGAAGCAATAAAGTTCTCGCCAGACTCAGTTAATTGCGCGTAAATAACACGTCTGTCATTCGGACATGGAATTCTCTTTACTAATCCCTTTTTCTCCAGCTTATCTACAACATATGTAATGCTGCCACTAGCTATTAAAATACGCTCACCAATTTGCTGAAGTGGTTGACCGCCTTTATGATATAGCAGTTCTAATACAGCAAATTCAGTTGGATTTAATCCGTTACTTTGTATAGATTTATTTGTAGTATCCATAACAGAACGATGTACACGAGATAATGCAATAAATACTTTTAAAGATTGAGAAATATCTTCTCGTTCATTATTTGATGTCATACAACTTTCAACCCTTCACTTAAATTCTCAGCAATAAAAAGAAAATGCCACTTCATACTTCATGTGAATTCCGAATGAGCATTCACTCATCCATTTCCTCTCCCCTAATATATTAAGAATCATTCTTGAATAAAAACATGACAATTTTAACATAGTTTATATATAATGATAATAAAAAAAGAAGGAGTACCACATTTGAAAGTCAAATTCCAAAGCATAATTGTATATATATTGCTTGTTATCCTACCGACAATAGGGATTGGTGCTACATTTTATTCGTATCATACATATAAAATGAAACAGGAAAACAAATTATCTGCTCATACAGTTCTCTTTTTATATAGAGATTATTTGGATCATCATCTTGGTGAAGCAATTTCTGCTTTAGACATGCTTGCAAAAGTTGTAGGCACCGAGACTGGTAATATAAATGGCATTAAACAAATTGTACATGATACAGATGGAAACGATGCACGCTTTTCTGGTCTATATTACGCTACACCAGAAGGAGTCATTACAATCGCATCTGAAGATGAATCAAAGCCTATAGATGTTTCAGACCGTAAATATATTCAAGACGCGCTCCAAACTAAAAAAACCACTGTATCATCAGTCATTACTGATCGCGTTCTTGGACATAAAGCTATTATAATTGCTGCCCCCATATTTAATAAACAGAAGGAGCTCTCAGGATTATTATTAGCTAGTTTACGCTTTGATTACATTTCATCTTCTTTAAATGCCATTAAACCACAATACCATTTTGAGGTAACTGATAAACATGATGTAGTTTTTCTAACCGATGATAATAACGACACAAGTGATACGCATTCTAATATGCTTACTACCCCACTCCAAAGATTAAATTGGAAGGTCTCTGTTTCTCCATTACCTATTCATCAAAAAACCTTATACCAGTGGGTTACAATAGAGTGTATAGCTACTTTATTTTTAATGTCTATTTTATTTTTACTTGCTCAATATATTTTGTTAAAACGGCAAACAAAACTTGAAAGACAACAAAATGAACTACAGAAAATTGAATTAGTTGGAACTTTTGCAGCGAGTACAGCACACGAAATCCGTAATCCTCTTACTGGAATTAAAGGGCTCGTCGCTCTATTAAAAGAGAAATATAAAGATGAGCAAGATCAGTTCTACTTTTCCGTAATTGAACAAGAAATAGAGCGAATCAATGAAATTGCAAGTGAATTTCTTATTCTCGGAAAGCCAACCGCCATCATCGAACAAACGTATGATGTAAGAACAATTCTAAATGAGGTAGCATTAATTATTCAATCTGAGGCGAATTTACATAACATTGTATTCCATTTACATTTGCCAGACCATCCTGTTCATATCCGTTGTTCGAAAGACCATATGAAACAAGTGGTTTTAAACATTACAAAAAATGCAATTGAGGCCATGACTTCTAGTGATACACTAACCATTGTAGTAAAAAACAATGAAACACACGCACAATTGCAGATTATAGATACTGGAAAAGGGATTCCGCAACATATTCAAAAACACCTCTTTCATCCGTTCTTTACTAATAAAGATACTGGAACAGGTCTTGGACTTGTCATATGTAAACGAATTGTAGAGATGTATAATGGGCATATTTTTATTGACAGTACAGAAAACGAAGGAACAACAGTTCATATCGAAATTCCGTTACACATAGTATAATTATCCTTATCCTATAAGGGTAATTATACTTATTTCATAAAACCAGCCACAAGCATTCGCCAAAAATTATTTGATTTTCCTTCATACCCGATTTGGAAAATAGGTATTTTTATAATTGAAAACCATTTCGGTGTTTGTTTTTCTTTATAACATTGATATTGTAAAATAAGCTTGTCCAATTCTTGACTAACTTGAATTGTCTCCCTACTATTTAGCCCACTTGTTAATCCTAGTTGAATCATTTCTTCACGTTTCATATGAATATCACGTGAAAGCTTTTCTAATGTGTACTTCCTTTTTACAGTAAACATCCATATCCCCCTTATTATACTTCCATGCTCTTAACTTCACTTCTCCATTGACTTTTTTAACTACTTAATCATATGCAAATTTGAAGAATCAGAAATTTTAACATTTTCTCCCTGTAATTTACAAATCTTTACCCTCACTTTGAGAATTATTACAAATTATTCTATCTTTGTAAATACATTCGCAATAATAGACATTTTTTTCATCTTGTTTTTTTATAAATGCTACGTAAACCGGTGATTCTTAATTTTCCACCTACTTTTCTTCGACATTTTTTGTTTAATTTATATAAAAAAGCAAAACATAATGATGATTGATAAAGTGAAACTTTAATCAGTGTTTTTTGTTCAGCCCCCACTGATTATTAGTATTCACCAATCGGGTAGGCAGTGAATCTCCCACCTATCCAGCCCAATGTTGAGGTGGGAGTCTTACTCCCCACAAATAGCGGGATAACAATAGAAAGGAAATATTTATATGCGAAAATATACGATTGCATTACTCATCATTGTTTTGTTTTTACCGTCCTTCTTATTTCCTATTCAAGCAAATGCTCATACGAATAAAGTTGCTATTGTCATTGATGATTTCGGAAATAATATGAAGGGGACTAATCAAATGTTATCACTTCCCATTCCACTCACTGTTGCTGTTATGCCTTTTCTTCCTTCCACAAAAGAAGATGCAATAGCTGCCCATAAGAAAGGCCATGAAGTTATTATACATATGCCAATGGAACCTATAAAAGGTAAAAAAGAATGGCTTGGGCCGAAAGCAATTACAACTGATTTAAGCGATGAAGAAATAAACAACCGACTTGAACAAGCGATTCAAGAAGTACCGCATGCAATTGGAATGAACAATCATATGGGGTCAAAAGTAACAGCGGATGAAAGAATTGTTCGCCTTATACTTGCTGCTTGTAAAAAACACGGTTTATTTTACTTAGATAGTAAAACGAATCCTAATAGTGTCGTCCCAAAAATCGGAAAGGAATTAGGAGTTCCTATTATTGAAAACCAACTATTTTTTGATGATGTGTATACAGCAGGACATATTTCAAAACAAGCCCAATTACTCATCAAAAAAATTCAAGAAAAACCTATTATGGTAGCTATCGGGCATGTGGGCCCTCCAGGTGAAATTACATCACGCGTTATTGAAACTTCTATCCCTAAAATTCGTGAGCATGCAGACTTTATTTTCTTATCTGATCTAGCATTATCCCCGCCTCCTGTTTCAAAATAAAGTTCATTACTCACATATAATCAGCCCTCACCAATTGGGCTTTTATGGGCAATCCGTCCCCCCACTTAACTTCTTTACTTGCGCTGAATTTTGAGGCTCGGATTTTACTGCCCACAAATGGCGGGACAAAAAAGTACCTATCTATATATAACAGATAGGTACTTTTTTTAACTTAAATATAATCTACATGACTCACTCTGAATCCTTTTTTCTCTATTTTTCCGATTAATTGCTTTAATCTTGTTTCATCTAACTCATCTGATATATTTACAATAACGCGGCGGATATATTGATCACCGTTATCTAACGTAAATAGGCCACC
The DNA here is from genome assembly GCF_022663635.1 of Bacillus cereus group sp. BfR-BA-01356. NCBI lineage: Bacteria > Bacillati > Bacillota > Bacilli > Caryophanales > Bacillaceae > Bacillus > Bacillus cereus group sp. BfR-BA-01356. The sequence continues at coordinate 42,274 of NZ_JAKUFX010000006.1, forward strand.
GATATTATATGCTTTTAACAATGTCCCAAGCTCTTTAATCGTTCCCTTACAATCTTGTGTTGCAATTGTTAATATATAACCACCTGTTCGCATACCAAATGAATCTTCAATAACATCAAATATATTCGAATGCGTTAACATACCGACAAATTCATTATAATCATTTAGCACGGCTAAAAACGGAAGCCGACGAATTACATAAAAAGCTCTGAAGAATGAATCCTTTTCAAAAATAAATGCATTGGAATCATCAAGCATATCCCCTGCACTTACATGCTCTAATCCGCTATTGCATTTTTTTTCTAATAAATCTACTTTATAAATAATCCCCGTGAATTTCTTCTCATCTTCTGCTAATACCGGGATGGCTCGAAATCCCGTTTCGTTCATCATTTGCAGTGCCTCTTCACCAGAATCATTTATCTTGCAAAATGTTACTTGCTGCTTTGGCAGAAAATGATATTTAACTCGCAAAATATGTTCCTCCTTACATGTCAACATGTAATCTATATATAATAAGGAGACCTATATTTTATGAGTGAAATTATTTTTAAAACGCTTTCATTTGTTTATTAACTTGTATCCATATCACATCCATTTTTATATAACAGAGCTCCTTGCACCCTTAATCATTAATAACTTTACATGATAGTTCATTAAATATTCTATACCCTCTAGCCATTTTTTCGCTTCTTCTGGCGTTTTTCCCCACACAATCATGCCGTAATTATGAACAAGAACTACTCCTCCACCTTCAATGAAATTCGGAACATTGCTTTCTAATAAATCAGCGAATTTTTTTTCATCTTCTACAATTGGAATTGTCATTTCTGTTATACCTTCTTTTCCGAAAACACGCTCCACACTGCGTTTATCGAACGTTACTTCTCCTTCTTCCCCATATAACTCTGATATTAAATGACTATCTACAGTCTGCACTTGTAAAATACATCCTGCACTACTTTTTTTATAAATATCCGCATGCATAAATGACTCTGCAGCTGGTTTTTCTTCATTTTCAAATACTGACTCGCACATGCAATTTACGACAATAAAATCTTCTTCCGAAAATAGCCCTTTATCTCTTCCCTCAACATTTACTAAAAATGTTAACGGCTCTTTTGACGTACATAGCGATAAGCTAATTTTGGTACCATAAAACCAATCACGAAGTGCCAATTCAGATTTCACATCTTTTAATTCATTCCATTTCTTCAGAAAAAATAACATTTCGTCACCCCCGGCATAATATTCATATAAGGTTCGAATCCTTTCTATGTAAAAGGAATATTTTTTGATTATTCTAAAAATTTAATTGAATTATCACATGAGAACGCTTTTTTGTCAATATAGTTTCGTGGTTCTTCTTTAAAATAGGCTATTCATATGTCTATACTCCTATCTATTTCCTATTTCATTTTGCACATAAAAAATACGCTATTCTTTAATTAAAGAATAGCGTATTTTCCTCATTTTTTATCCCGCATTAACGGGCAGCCCGATTGGTGAGGGCTACTAATCAGTGGGGAATGAACAAAACCCCCACTGAATAAAGTTTCACTTTATTTCTTTATTGCATTATACAAAAACTGTGCGTATTGTTCACGTGTTACGAAATTATCTCCTAAAAAATTCCCTTCCCCGTCGCCTTTTGATATTTTATTATCCACTAAAGCTTTCACATATCCTTTCGCCCAATGGCCATTTGGTACATCTTTAAAATTCTCTGCACTATTTTCATTTTCTTTTAACTGAAATACTCTTTGTAGTACTACTGACATTTCATATCGAGTTAATACTCCATCCGGACGGAACATACCATTTCCATAGCCTGTCATAATTCCAGCTTGAACCACTGCATCAATAGCCGTTTCATACATATTTCCTTTCGTATCTGTAAATGCCGTTTTTTGTTCTAGATTATTTTCTAATTTTAAATACCTTTGTATTAGAAGTGCTACTTGTCCACGAGTAATGTTATCACCAAATCCAAATTCACCATTTCCATAGCCTATAAATAATTTTTCTTTCGCTAAGTAATTAATTGCTTCTTCTGACCAATGTCCCTTTGGTACATCTTTAAATTCTACCACTTCTGTTTTCTCATCTTCTTTAGATGTATTACCGTCTTTACTTTCTACTACATTTTGAATAACAGATCCTGTAAAGAAGATTCCTGTATCCGCGAATGGATCTTTCAAACCAAATTCATATACTTTCTCACCTGGTGTACTCCATTTCACTACACCATTACTATACGTACCATTATCGCTCTTCAGACGGATTTTCGTAGAAATCTCACCATCTTTTTCATATATAGGTACTTTTACTTCTTTATTTACTTCTGTTTCCTCTAAAAATACTTTTTGATTTTGGACATTAATATAAGCCGTCTTACTTAGTTCTATAACTGGTCGGACATCACGGATTTCATTTGCAACAAAACTTAGAAATACTAATTTTTTCAAATTACTAACTGGTGATAAGTCTGAAATATAATTCGCTTCTAAATCAAGCTTTTGTAAGTTTACTAAACTTGATAATGAAGTAATATCTTTTAACTCGTTGTTGGGTAAGTTTAAAATTTTCAACTGTGTCATCTTACTTAGAGGAGTAACATCTGTTATTTCATTTTTCCCTATCCATAGCTCTTGTAATTGATTCAATTGATCAATGCCTGATAAATCTTTCACTTTATTACGTGTTAATACTAAATCTTTTAACGGTAACGTATAAAGCGGTTTAATATCTTCAATTTGATTACCTGCTAAAGTTAAGTATGTTACATTTTTCAAATTGCTTAATGGAGCAACGTTCGTAATTTTATTATTTGCTAAATTCAAGTAATCTAGTTGTTCCATTTTCGCTAATGCTGTTACATCTTCTATTTGGTTGCCTGATAGAAATAAACTTTTTACATTTTTCATTTCAGTTAGTGGTGCAACGTTTGTAATTTTATTATTACTTAAATCAAGGGATTCTAAATTATCCATCTTAACAAGTGGCGTTACATCTGCAAATTCATTACCACGCAAAGCTAAATGATTTAATTGCTTTAAGTTCGCAAAGAACGACGGATCCTTTATCTTCGCATTCGCAACTGTTAAAGATTTTAAATTTGGCATATATTTTAATGCACTATAATCAAGTATCTCATTTGTATTTAAAAACAAATCCTTTACTTGTAATAAATCTTCTTTCGTAATTGGTGTATTTAAATCTTTTCTATTAAATACTTTTTTATTAACAAGCTCTCTTAATTTGTTATCTGTTATCATATTTTGATTATCAACTGGATTATCCGTTTCCGTATTTCCTGAATTAGAGTTATCATCTGGTTTCTCTGTTTCTTTGTTACCTACAGTTGGATCTTTAATTTCAAATTGAACTTGATATTTGTGATCATATCCAATAGCTGGAATAAGTATATGCATTTGCATATTGTGCTTCTTCTCAAACTCGCCAATTTCAAATTGAACTACCTTCGTTCCATTCTTCCTCTTATCTTCTGACAAAACCTTCACATCATGAAATACACCAGGCTGGTTTTTATCTTCTATTCTAAGATATTGAAAATAATCGCTATCTTGCATTGTTACAGTGACAATTTTTTTGCCAGCTGCAATCGTTACTTTAGGATTTTTTATATATTGAGAAACCATAGATGGCTCATCTTTTTGGTCCTTATATATTTTAATCTCAGTATCATACGTGCGATCACTCGCTGCTGCTACCGATTGATTTGCTTCAACTTTTAATGCCGCTAATGCTGGAGTAGAGTACGTAGCAAATGGAATCGCTAATGTTGTCGCTACTACTAGCGCCTTCATATAATTTTTTTTCAAAATAATATCCCCTATCATATATAATTTTCACAATTGATAACATTTATCAATTAATCACAAATAAATGATAATGAATCTCATTATCATTGTCAATGAGAATATTACATTAAATTTATATTTTTAAAGGTACAAAATAAAAAAGCCCTTTATTCAAAGGGCTTTTTTACCTATCGTATGAAGAATTTCACTTTTTTCCTTCTCATTGATGACACCTATTTTTTGCAAAATATTCGCGTACAATACAAGTTTATTATATATTCGTTCTGACATGTTCTCCCTTCTTTCCTTCGACCAACTTTTTTTGTATTGGTAAATTATATGAAAGAGGTGAGAAAATGTGTCCACTTTTTGCATAACTGCAAATCTTTTATTTTACGATTTACAGATAATAAAACTCCCTCCTAAAAATTAGGTGGGAGTTTATGTGCTTTCACTGTATTTAACAAACTGTCCACTGAATATTATGCTTCATAAGTTCTTCTTCAAAGCTATATGGCATTTTTTTATCACAAATTACGTGTTGAATACGCGAAATTGCTGCTATACGATAATTCCCTTTCACGCCTACCTTCGTATGATCACATAAAATATATGTTTTCTCAGCTAATTTCATCATCGCCTCTGACAATTTCGCTTTCTCTAATTCAAAGCTGGAAACTCCAAAACTAGGTAATAACCCATCAATCGAAACAAACGCTTTATGAAAATGGAATTGCTGTATGACTTGCTGAGAAATAGACCCTGATACACGCGAATGCTTTGGAGATACTTTTCCACCTATAAATAAAACTTCACCATGAAACATCTTTTTATTAATAGAAGAAATTAATTGTGTTGCGACTGGAAATGAACTTGTTACAATTGTTAAGTTCTTACGATGAACAAGGTATGGAACCATCTGAAGCGGTGTACTTCCATCATCAATTGCAATGACATCACCATCTTCTACAAATGTCGCTGCTTTATAACCAATTCTTTTCTTCTCTTCTATATGTAGCATTTCTCTTTCTAACATTGGTGCCTCTACTCCAGCGCCTGGAAGTTGAACAGCTCCACCATACACTTTTTTCAGCTTCTTTTCACGATCTAATTCTTCTAAATATCGACGAATCGTTTCTGTTGATACAGCAAATTCTCTCGCTAATTCTGAGACCTTTACTTTCCCTTTAAATTCTACCTTTTCAAGAATGGTTCGCTTTCTTTCTTCTCCTACTACAGACATAGCTTCACCTCATTTATATCTCCCTTATAAACTTCCTTACTTATACAAAGTTATAATTTTCTTTATAAGTAGAAACTTCTTCATGAATATGAATACCGCGCTTTGCTAGCTCATCAAAAATCAATTGTGGATTTTCAAAGGCTTCTTCAGGCGTAACAACACCCACCCTATTTACATTTCCATTTGCAATTAACTCTGTAGCAACACCAAATGGAATACCGACGTTTCTCGTATACGCTCTTAATTTTTCCCATCCTACAACAGAACCATCAGATAACGGATGTGTATGATATAACACATGTCTTTGCTTCTCATTATTTTTCATACCTATTACTTCTACATGAAGTGCATAACCATAAAGCTCTGTTTCTTGACCTTCTTTCGATTGCAATAAATACTGCGAAATACAATCCATAATTCCTATTTCTTTCCCGTTTATTTCAATCTGATCATTACGCAATATGCCGTAATCATATAAAGCACGTACAAGTTGCATATTTTGCTTTGGCCAAGTTCCTCTCGTCTCTATCAGTTTGACACCTTTATTTTCTAGTGCCTTTGCTAACGTAATCGTTTCAGAATGCGGAATGATATACTGTGTTGCCTTACCATAAGGCGCTGGCAACTCTATTTCTCTCGGACGCGCAAACGGAAGTACTTGCTTAAATTCACCATCTTCATACACTATACGCGATGATAAATGTGGATCATATTCATATGTCGTTGTCTCTGTAATTGAAGCAGAAAAAGCAATCGGACGATACGAACCGTGACTTACACGGACGGACTCTACAGTATCCAGTTGATTTGCTGCATGCATTGCCATCATTTGCGTTACACCTGGCGTCATGCCAAATCCAGGTAAACATGTTTTTTCATTTTGAACAAATATAGCATGCGATTCATTTTCTTCACCAAATCCATTTAAGTTCACACCGTGACAGCCTGCTTCTGCAATACAGCGAGTCGACAATCCGTTTAGCTTTATCGTCGTACCGTCCATTACAATGTCATAACCTTTCATTTTTGCAACCGTATCCTCGTGATTCGTTACATCTACTTTTACAAAATCAACACGAGGATCGTTGAGCCATTCTACTACTTTACGGCCCTCTTCCTCGTTAAAATCGGCTACAGTAATCGTCTCAAAAGATGAAAATTGAACTAAATCCAAAATAGCTTCACGACAAATTTTACCTGCTCCACCTAAGCAAAATACTTTCACCCAATAACAGCTCCTTTAGCCATACAATCAACTAAGCGATTAATATCTTCTTCATGTACATCACCGATATTTCCAATGCGGAACGTATCTACTTTCGAAATTTTCCCAGGGTAAATAACAAATCCATAACGCTTTAATTCGTTATATAACTGTTGAAACTCAAACCCCTCTTTTGGATAAATGAAAGATGTAATAATAGGAGATTGATATTTCTTATCTACTAGTGGCTTAAATCCGATTTCTCCCATTCTATTCACTAGTAGTTTTTGATTGTTGTAATATCGATTGTAACGCGCTCTTACTCCACCTTCTTTTTCTAGCTCAAGTAGCGCTTGATAAAAAGCATGTACAACATGTGTAGGCGAAGTAAAACGCCATTTCCCATTTTGTTTTTCCATCGTTTCCCATTGATCATATAAATCAAGAGATAAAGAGCGTCCTTGCCCTTTACACTTCAATAATTCATCACGTTTTGCGATTACAAATCCGAATCCAGGAACCCCTTGAATACACTTATTTGCACTACTAATTAAAAAATCAATTTGTAAATCAGCAATGTCTATTTCAATCCCGCCGAAACTACTCATCGCATCAACAATTGTAACCTTTCCATACTGTTGTCCTAATTTACATACATCTACAATTGGATTTATAATTCCTGTCGTTGTTTCACAATGAACAACTGCAATATGCGTAATCTCTTTATCTTCTTGCAATAACTTTTCTACTTCTACAATATTAGTAGGTTCCCACTCTTCTGTTTGACTGATCACTACATCAATCTGTAACATCTCTGCCATTTGCACAATTCGCTTACCGTACGCACCATTTGTACAAACGAGAAGCTTCCCATTTGCCGGAATAACAGAACCAATTACTGCTTCAACTGAAAACGTACCGCTTCCTTGCATTAACACTGTTGTATATTTCTCTTCTTCCTTCGTCGCTAACGATACAAGTTTAGCTCTTACTTCTTGCACCATCGTATTATATTCATCATCCCACGTACACCAATCGTATAGCATAACTTCTTTTACTGATTTTGTTGTCGTTAATGGTCCTGGTGTTAATAATAAGTAGTGATTTTCATTCATGATCCCGTGCCCCTTTTATGAAATAATAAGTTCTTGTTTCTCGATATGTTCCATTACGTTTTCGAGCTCCTGCATCGTTTCAATCGTAAAATGAGCCCCATTTTCAACAAACCGATTACGAACTATTTCTATTTTTTCACGAAGCTCTACCGAATCCATACTCTCCACTTCCTCTTCCGTTAAACCAAGCTCACTACTTCCAAGAATTACACCAACTGTCCACATTCCAGCATTTCTACCTTCTTTCATATCTGATACTGTGTCCCCTACTTTTATCATATGGTTCATCGGATACACACCAAGTTCCATTGCATTTTTATAGCACATCCATGGATATGGACGGCCTGCTGGAACATCATCTGGCGTAACAAGAAAATCAGGTTTATATCCTTGTAACACTGCTTCCTTTGCTACAATTTCCATCATTTCTCTCGTATAGCCCGTTGTTGAACCGATTTTAATGCCTCTCTCACGTAAAGAAGCGATTACTTCTTTTACCCCATCAATCGGCGTAGCATAACTTGGTAAAATAGAAAAGAGAATTTCTTCAAACTCTTCATACATCTCATGAATGTCTGCTTCTGTTGGTAATTGACCGAAGACACGCTTCCACTCATCCGCAATACGAGGCATTTCTGTTAGTGCCCTTACATGATCTATTTTTAATAATCCCATTGGCTTACGTGCTTCTTCTGCTGTAATTTCAACGCCGCGTTTATGAAAAATCTTCATGAATACTTCTAGCGGTGCAAAGCATCCGTAATCAACCGTCGTACCTGCCCAATCAAAAATAACTGCTTCAATTTTCATTCTGTCCATCACCCTTCTTACTTATCTTTTTTGCCATTGTGAAGTTCGGTTACGAAGTGCTTTCGTTCCCCATTCATATACAACTCTCACTACAATATTTGTAACAACAATAAGTACACTCATTGCAGCTGCTGGCGCTACATTTCCTGCATCATCCATATTTACGATTGATACGGCAGCTAGTTTAAAATCAGCTGCATATAGGAATACAACTGCCGATACAGTTACCATTGAATTTACGAAGTAGTACATTACCATTTCTAAAATTGCTGGTAAACACATTGGTACTGTTACTCGGAAGAATGTTTTATAAAACGGAATACCCATCGACTGCGAAACAAGCTCAAACTCTCGGTCTAATTTCTTTAAGGCAGTCGTTGCCGTGACAAATGTTACAGAATAAAAATGAATGATATTTACTAGTACTAATACAGCGATTGTTCCGTATAAAGAATGAAACGGATTCGTTACTGATAGTCCAAGAATTTGAATCGTTGGTTGACTAAAGAAAAAGACATATCCTAATCCGAGTACTAAACCTGGTATCGCTAACGGCACTATAGAGAAAAAGTAACCTGTTTTTCTAAAAAATTGTAGCTGGTCTATTTTCTCAATTGCATATGCGAATGCAATTGTTAAAATCGCCCCAATAACTGCTGTAACTGCTGAAACAATTACGCTATTTTTAAATGCTTCAAGTCCATCTCCTGTTAAACTTGAAAAATTAAAATGCTCAAATGTAAAACTCATATTATATGGCCATACTTTCACACTTGCAGCAATACCAACTGCAACAAATAATAGAATGATCATAAGGGTAATCACACTACAATATATGAATGAGATTACATCTCTTTTCTTATTAGCTATTATTCTGTATGGTACTGCTTTTGAAGATAAGAAATTCGCCTGCTTTCTTTGCGTAATACGATCAACTACAAATGCGAATATAGCTGGGATTAATAAAATCATTCCGACAGTTGCACCCATCGGCATATTTTGCTGTCCAATTACTTGTTTGTATACGTCAGTAGCAAGCACATTATATTGCCCACCAACAATTTTTGGTGCCCCAAAATCAGTAAAACTAAGTGTAAACACAACAAACATTGCACTAATTAATCCGTACTTTACACTAGGTAAAGTAACCGTGAAAAATTGCTTTGTTTTACTGGCTCCTAACATATTAGAAGCTTCATATAAACGATAATCAGATCCTTGAAAGGCAATTAGCAATATGAGAAAGGCTTGCGGAAATGTATACATAACTTCAGCTATTACAATTCCTACTGGTCCATATAAAGGGATTTGTATACCTTCAAATAAACCAAACATTCCTTTCGTTACTAGCCCTTGATTACCAAATAAATATGTAAGTGCTATACCGTGCATCATTGTTGGTGCAAACAATGGTAATAACGCTACATACTGAAATACACGCTTTCCAAAAACATTCGTACGGGCAATTGCATATGCGTAAACGAATGCGATTGCAACTGAAATAATTGTTGTTGCGCCCGAAATCCATACTGTATTTTGTAAAGACTGAACTAAAGTTGGTGTTGTGAAATATTTACTGAAATTCGATAAACCAACGAAAACTCCATCTTTATTATAAAAAGCTTGTGTAAATAGTTGTAATAGCGGTAATACAAGTATGATAAGGAAAGAAAAAATCATACCGATAATTACGAGCCTTTGGATCCATTCCTCTTTCCCTATACTTCTCTTAATCTTTTTTTTCGTACTTTCTACCTTATAGTTTTCTAACATCTCCATCTATACAATGACCTTCTTTCCATATGACAACATATGATTTTCTGAGAAAGAGATTTGAATCGGCTTTCCTTTTCTAATAGCCGTTGCTTCTACTTCTGATGCTAATATATCCACTACAATTTTCTCATTATAAAGGTGTGTGTTTTCTTCTAAGACTCGCACTTCCGTCCGATATACAGATCCGCGAAATTCCATACTTTCCACAACTGATTTAATACCGTCCTTTTGTACAATTGTTACATGTTCAGGACGAATTGCATGTTCTTCGTTATTTTTCGAAAAGAAATTAATAGAACCAATAAAATCTGCCACAAACGGATTGGCTGGTCTTTGATAAATCTCCTCTGGTGTTCCAATCTGCATAATTTCCGCATGATTCATTACAACAATTTTATCAGCCATCGTTAATGCCTCTTCTTGATCATGCGTTACCATAATCGTCGTTACTCCTATTTTCTCTTGCAAATCACGCATTTCCCTACGTAATTTTTCACGCACTTTTGCATCTAAAGCTGATAACGGCTCATCGAGTAACAAAATATCTGGAGACAGAGCGAGCGCACGTGCAAGTGCTACTCGCTGCTGTTGTCCACCAGACATTTGAGCAGGATATTTATCTTTTACATTCAGCAAATCTACAAGTTTTAACGCATCTAGCGCTTTCTCTTTCACTTCTGCTTTCCCATATTTTTTTGTCTTTAAGCCGTATTCAATATTTTCAAGTGCTGTTAAATTCGGAAATAAAGCATACGATTGGAAAACCATTCCGAAGTTTCTCTTTCCAGGAGGCAATGCTGTAATATCTTTTCCATTCACAGCTATACTGCCAGTCGTTGGTTCCTCTAGTCCCGCTAAAATGCGAAGCAACGTCGTTTTCCCACAGCCACTTGGGCCTAATAAACAAACAAACTCATTTTTTTTCACAGTAAAAGAAATATCTTTTAACGCTGTAAATGCATCAAACTGTTTTTGAATGTGTTGAATTGATAAATATTCGCTCATTTTTCTCTCTCCCACTCACTTACTTTTTCGGTTCTGCTTTTTGGCCAAACTCTTTTTCCCATTTTTCTAAAATTTTGTCGCGATTTTCTGCTGCCCATTTAAAGTCATTCTTTTTATATAATTTTTCCGTAACATCTTTCGGGAATCCCTCTGGAAGTTTATAGTCATTTTTAATTGTCGCAAATCCATTTTTCTCAAAGTATAACTTCATTACATCATCAGTAATTGCCCAATCTAAAAATGCTTGCGCTAATTTATCATTTTTCGCATTATCTTTCTTAATAAGTGCGTTCGCTTCTACTTCCCATCCTAATCCTTCTTTCGGCAGTACAACTTCAACTGGTGCACCTTTTTGTTTCTCTTTTAAAGCACTATAAACCATTGATACACCGACTGGATATTCACCTGCTCCTGCTAATTTCGCTGGTTTTGAACCTGAATGCGTATAACTTGCCATATTATCATGAAGTTTCTTCATGTAATCCCAGCCTTTATCTTCACCCATAATTTGTAGCCATGCAGAAACTGTTAAAAATCCTGTTCCAGATGATGCTGGATGTGGCATAACAAGTGTTCCTTTATACTCTGGTTTCGTTAAATCTTCATATGATTCTGGCATCGGTAAATTTTTCTTCTTTAACTCTTCTTTATTTACAGCAATCCCCGTCATAAATGCAGTATTTCCTACCCATTTTTCAGGTTGCTTATCATCTTTAAATTGTGGAAGAACACGATCTGCTCCTTTTGGAGAGTATCCTTTTAACATATCTTTTTTATCTAAAGCTAATAGACTTGATGCCGCAGTTCCCCATACAACATCTGCTTGTGTATTTTTCCCTTCAGCTAGTAATTTCGCAGTAATAACTCCTGTTGAATCACGTACAATGTTCAATTTCACATCAGGATATTTCTTTTTAAAGGAATCAAGATAAATTGGTACAAGCTCTTCTTCAATGGCTGTGTAAACAGTTAATGATCCAGATAATTTGTCATCTTTCACTTTCGCTCCAGCACTTTCTTCTTTCTTTGCACCACACCCCATTAATAACGAAAATACCATTCCAGTCGCTACAGCTTTAAAGATTGTTTTTTTCACTGTTTCTCTCTCCTTTTACAAATCTTATGTACAACTCAAATATAAACAACTAGTGTAAAAGCAGTATTAAACCAACATTAATCTTTTGTTTGTTGTTTGTTTTTGTGTAATACGTTGCTACTTCTATGTTTTTTCGCATTTTTCTGCTAATAGAAAACACTAAATTTACAAATAATTAAAAAAACCTTTATAATCCCACAAAAAAATGAGGCGTTTGTAAAAAACGCCTCATTTTTGTTTCCCTTTTTTTGAATTACGATTAGCATACTTTGCGCTATTTTCTCCTTCATACTCTAATGCAAATTCTGCATCTGGTAAGCTTTCTTTCGGAGTTTTATTATTATTGATTGCCGCATTTTGTTTCACTTTTCTTTTTACCAATACATTCACCTGCTCTCAAGAAATCACTTTCTACTCTATTTTGAAACAACTTAAAACAATTATTACTGGCAAGTGTTAACAAGTACATAAGAGGCGTTCGATGGAAATACTACATATGAAGAAACCATTATAAAAAGGAGCGATGATTTTGAAGAAAAAAGAAAAGATTCAATCACCGATTTTAGACGAAACGCTCCCGCATCAAATGAATTTTCCATCTTTTAAAGGAACAGGAAAAACGATGCAACAACCTTTTGTGAATCAATATGATGTTGTAATTGGAGACAGTAAATATAATTCCGAGAACAGTCCGCTTAACAATTGGAGTGATGAAGTAGATCCTGCCATTATGGCTGGCGATGAGTGGATCCATCCTACAAATGATATTGGCTGGATTTCAGAAGAAAATCAAGAATTGCTAAAAAACGAAGCGGATAATAAAAATGAAGCTTTTATGCATCCACAATTTGGCATTAACGACTAAAAAACCATTCTACCTAACGTAGGTAGAATGGTTTCATACTATCCAATAATAATCCGCTCTTTCGGGTATTTATAGCGAGGTGGTTGTTCCCTTCCACCACTAGCTAAAATAAATGTTAAAATGCCAACGCGTCCGATAAACATAAGCACAATAAGTACAAGTTTCCCAACAGTTGTTAAATCAGGCGTAACACCTGTTGATAGTCCCGTCGTTCCGAAAGCAGAACAAACTTCAACAATTAGGCTCATAAGCGGTACATTTTCCGTAATAGATAAAATGAATAGCGCAGTAGCACATAACAAAATCCCCATCGTCATAACGACAGATGCTTTCAGTACATCCTCTTCATGTAGCTGACGTTTGAAGACTCTAACTGTTCTACCGCCCCTTGCAAAGGTGTATAGTGACAATATACTAACAGCAAATGTTGTTGTACGTATTCCGCCCCCAACCGAACTTGGAGATGCCCCTATAAACATTAATATACTCATAAATAAAAGCGTCGGTTGTGACAATTCACGTATATCCATCGTAGCAAGTCCACCACTTCGCGTCGTCACAGATTGGAATAATGTATAAAAGACAGTTTCATGCCATGACTTTCCTACTAAAAAATGATTTCTCTCCAGTAAAAAAATCATAATTGTACCAACAACAACGAGTGCAAAAAATGTTGTTGTCGTCAATTTTGTAAATAATGAAAAACGGAATAATTGTTGTCTCCTTTTACTAAGGAATTGTTTCACTTCCATTAGCACAGGGAAACCAATCGCTCCTAAAATAATTAGTAACATATGAATCATTTGAACAATATAATCCTTTTTATAAGGAATTAATGATTGTCCTGTTAAATCAAATCCGCCGTTCGTAGTTGCACTAACAGCTGCAAAGAAACCGTGAAAATAAGCTTCTTGCCAAGTCGGAAAATAAAGTAAAAATCTTGTACCTAATAGGATTGCTCCAATAAGTTCTATTGAAATAATTACAATCAAAATAGAACGCATCAATTCTACAAGACCCGATAAATTCCCTTGATTATGGTCTGCCATAATTAATCTTCTTCTTTGCAAACCAATCTTTTTCCCCGTAATGATCCAAACAAATGTACCAAGCGCCATAATTCCTAAGCCGCCTAATTGTAGAATAAGGGCTAAAACAATAATTCCTGCTGTAGTAAACGTATCTGAAATCGTAATAACAGACAGTCCCGTAACGCTTACCGCACTAACCGATGTAAAAAGCGCATCTATAAATGTCCATTTCACACCAGGCTTCGTAACAAACGGTAAACTAAGCAATATCACCGATACAACTACTGCTAACAAATAAAACAAAACGATGAGTTGTACAGGACGTAATTTTTGTAAAAACTTTTTTATATCTCTCATTCCATCACTTCGCTACCTTTTTTCTATCGATTAAATAAAGAAAAATCTTTACTTTCTTTATTTGTAAGTAACTGCTCAAATAATTTGGCAAAGACCATTCCATATACAGTTCCATTACCTCCATACGGCAATGCGTAAAACAAATTATGTATCTTTTCGTCTTCTTTTAAAATGGGGAGACCATCATGAGTACCACCAAATGCAGCTGCCCAATAGTAGTCTGCCTGTATATTTTTATACTGCGGGAACATCTCTTTTACAATATTAATAAGGATATCACGCTTATGCAATAATTTCGTATCACCAATTGTTTGAATTTGCAGCGCTTCATCTAATCCGCCTACAATAATGCGGTTTCGATACGTTCGAAAATATAAGTAGGGCCGTGCCGTTTCCCAAATTAACGATCGCTCATGCCAGCCTTCAAACTGATCTATTTCATTTGTTACAATTGCATAAGAGGTGTCTACTGTTGTATTTTTTCTTTCTTTCCAAAAAGCGCTTCATAACCTGTCGCCATAATAATATTCTTTGCTACAATTTGATTTCCTGTTTTCGTGTAACAAATTAAATCATTTTTGCGTTTCTTTATATGTATTGCCTCTGTATGTTCATATATATTAGCTCCCATTTGATTTGCTTTATGCAAAAGACTGTGCGCTAATAAATACGGATTCACCTCGGCATCACCGTGTGTATATAATGCCGCTTGTTTTATGAAAGGATAACGTTTCTTAATATCAGATTCTGTAAAATACTCAACAGGAAATCCATAATTCTGTAACGTATTGTACTCCTCTTGTAAAAATGAGACATCCTCACTTTTACTTGCATAATATAAACTATTTCGCGGAATAAAATGGGGATTAATATCAAGAGTCGGTATAACCTCTTCCATTGTTCTTAGCGCTTCATAACAAAGCTTATATGCTCGTACCCCTTTTTCTTTACCCAATGTATGGATAAGAGAGGTTAACGATTTATCATGAAGAAATTGTAGTAAACCTGTATTAGCAGCTGTGCTACCACATGCAATTACTCTTTTTTCAATAAGTGTAACACTCATGCCAATTTCCGCTAACGAATGCGCTATATGAGCACCGGCTTCGCCACTTCCGACTACGAGCACATCACATATCATATCATTTTCTAACAGTGGATAACAAGGTACAGAAACTCCTGTATTCCAAAACAACTTACCCATCATAAGTTTCATAATTATACTCCTAAAATATAAATTTCTCCTTTCTATGTTTTGTTATTTTTCATAAAAAAATCCAACTAACATAGGCTAGTTGGATTTTTTATTTTTAATTAGAACGCTCTTCAAGCCAATTTCCAATCGTCGGATATGTTTGTTTTACAGCTGTTCCACCGTAAACGATAGACATATGCCCTGTCGGTAAACATACATATTGTTTATCTGTGCTAGAAATATGGTCTAGTAATGCTTCTACTTGACATGGCAAAGCGATATGATCACGTTTCCCGGAAATATTTAAGACATTCGCCTTAATATTTGCAAGATCTACCTTTTGTCCGCGAATAACGAGTTCACCCTTAACCAATTTATTATTTTGATAAAAATCACGAATCCACTGTCTGTATGATTCACCTGGGAACGGAATACCATCACCAACCCACTTTTGAACCAATCTCCAGCTTTCGACGAAGCGTTCATTCTCTGAACGATCTACTAGAGCAACATATGGACCAACAAAGTTCGTAATTGGCTTTAACATTTTGTTTCCGAAATCAATCATTTCTGGCGGAATATTTCCAAATGTATCAACCGCTTTATCTAAATTGAAGTATTTCTCATCTAATAAAGGACCATACAATCCTGTTTCAGAGAAATCAAAAGGACTTGTCATGAAAATTAAATTACGAATTGGCATGTGCGGATGAAGCGCTGCATAAATAGAAGTTAGCGTTCCACCCATGCAATAACCAAGTAAAGAAATCTCGTCCGATTTTGCAGTTCGCATTACTTTTTTTACTGCTTTTGCAATATAATCAAACACGAAATCATCAAATTTCAAATGACTATCTTCTAAACCAAATGTGCCCCAATCAAGCATATATACATCAAAACCACGATCCACTAGATATTCCACTAAACTATTTCCAGGAGTTAAATCCATAATATATGGTTTATTAATAAGAGCATATATTAACAGAATTGGAACTCTTTGTGTTTTTTCTTGTTTTGGAATGTAGCGATAAAGCTTCGTCTTATTCTTCGTCCAAATAACCTCTTTCGGCGTTAATCCGACTTGCGGCTCTGGTTCACGTAATAAAATTTCACTCGCCCTTTTCACTCGGCGGTATGCTTTTCGGTACTCTTCTGGGTATAGCTCTAATTGCTTTTCCCATTCTGTTGCGAATGTAGTCATTTTTCTATCTCCTTTTTGGTCGATTTCCTTCTTAAAAAAAAGAAGTGCATTCCTGCTATGGATATGCACTTTTTTCTTACTTCATTACATATATAATCCGCCGTTAATGTTTAATTGTTGACCTGTGATATACGCACCGTCACGGCATAGGTATACTACACCTTTTGCAATTTCATCAGCTTGACCAAAACGTTTTTTCGGGATTTTTGCAACGATTTTTTGACGTACTTCTTCTGGTACTTCTGCTACCATTTCAGTATCAATAAATCCTGGGCAAATAGCATTTACAGTGACATTTGTTTTTGCAAGTTCTAACGCTAATGATTTTGTAAATCCTAACATCCCCGCTTTTGCTGCTGAGTAGTTTGTTTGGCCAAATCCACCTGCTTGACCAATAATAGAAGAAATGCTAATAATTCTTCCTTCTTCTGCTTCCGTTATGTATGGAAGAACCGCACTTGTCGTATTAAATACGCTGCTTAAATTCACGTCAATTACGCGCTCCCAATCTTCACGATTTAACTTTTTGAATGTACGGTCTCTTGTAATACCAGCATTATTAACAAGAATATCAACTTTACCAAAATGATTCACAGCTTCTTCTACAAGTCGGTTTGCATCTTCTACTTTAGAAACATCCGCTTGCACTGCATAAACGTCATGTCCGTCTTTTCCTAATTCATTTACTAAATTTTCAGCTGCTTCTTTACTGCTATTATAGTTAATAACTACTTTCGCTCCCTCTTGTGCTAATGCTACTGTAATTGCTTTTCCAATTCCTTTTGCTCCACCTGTTACGATTGCTACTTTTCCATTTAATTGAACCATTTCTTTTCCCCCTTAAATGAATTTGTGAACGATTGTTATGAATCATTTTGGTACTCATACTATAGAGTCCATATATAATTATGTTTCGCTGTTTATACGTGAAAAGAGATTCTCCCTCTCTCTTTTATCTGTTATAAACAAGCGCTTTTATCATTTTTTATTTTCTGGTTTATTCGCAGGCTTTACCTCTTCTTTTACAGGTACTTGTAGTTTAGCTAGTACTGCATTTTGCTTTTCTAGCAATTCTAAAATTTGATCTACTTTTGTTTCAAGCGTACGAATATCTTGTTTTACTTTCGTTACATCACGCTTTAATGTAGGAGCTTGCCCTAAAGAATCTACTTTCTCCTCTAGAAACTCCTCAATGTTATCTACTTTATTTTCTAAGTTAATAACAAGCGTAGCCACTCTTGCGATATCCTCTTTCGTCGGCACATTTACTTGTTCTAAATAGTTTTTTGTCGTATCATTTAATGCTTTTTGATAAAACAAATTCAAATCTAGAACGCTGCCCATCCAAGCAGAATATTCTTCTGTTTTAATTGTTTCATTGAGCGCTTTTCCCCAAAATGTTTCGGTTTGTTCATAAGCATTTTTCCATGCTTGTAGTGGATCGAATTTTTGATCAATCACTTTACCTACACTCCCTTTTTCGTTTTTGAAACAATTCAACCTATTCGCTATTTTCTAATATTCTGAATAAAACTTCAAGTCTATATTTTATTTTTTTCTATTTTCTAACAAATGTGTTGACTTTAAAAACAGATAGGTGTAAATTGCACTTATAAGCAAAAAATTCCATCTAACTGATTCATGAGGTGATGCACAATCATGCTACAAAATGAACCAGAACAACGCGAAAGTTTGGAGAGCAACCAAGCGAAACAACCAAACTCCATGCCAAAAAACTTCTTAGTTCCCTTCTTACTTCTCTGTCTAAAAGACTGGAGTCTTCATGGTTACAAACTTATTCAAATGCTAATGGATATCGGCTTTTCTTCTGTTGACCAAGGTAATGTTTATAGAACACTACGCAAATTAGAAAAAGAAAACCTTATTTCTTCTACTTGGGATACAAGCGATGGAGGGCCGGCAAAAAGAATTTATTCTTTAACTGAATATGGAGAGCAATATTTAACAACATGTGCGACTTCTTTTGAACATTATCAAAATATGTTGCGAACGTTTTTCACGTTATACACCAATGCATTCTTTCCATTTTCTACTTCTCCAGAAAAGGATGAAACGGATTCTTCATCTTCACCTGGTGGTACAGCAGAGTAATCTGCGTTCACAATATGCAAAAAAACATTTGGGGGTCAAACAATGGAAACTAAACCATACGAATTAGTCGATGCATTTTGGAAAAACTGGTCTCAATCACTTTCCCTTTTCTCTTCAGCTGGGAAGCAATTAGAGCAACTTACTTTAGAAACATTAAAACAACAACAAGACGCTTTGCATAAATTAACATCAGGAGTAGATGAACTAGAAAAAGAACTACAACAACTCACTGCTCAGTTCAATAACCAATATACAGATTACGTGAAACAATTAACTGGAAACTCCTTAAATGATCAAATTAACGAGTGGCAGGACAAATGGAAGGAACTTTCTGCTCATATGCATCAGCTTACTGTTTCTCCTACAAAAACATCATTGTCAATTCTTACCCAAACAAGCGGCCAATTTGAAGAAACAACAAAACAATTTATTGAGCAACAACAATTACAACGTGAAGAGGCTCAAAAACAGTTAGAGGGTTTTTTGGAAGAGTTCAAGTCAAAACAGTTGGAACTCGCAAAAAAGTTCGAGGAAAACTCAAAAAATCTATTTACTTCCATCAAGTAAGAAAAATGTGGGAGCTAACCGCAGCACAAACAAAACTCTTTCTTCCTCCTACTACATCAAGATGGCTAACATTTTTCGATATGGAAAAGAAGGAGGACAAAATGAATCCATTTCAAGAAGCACAAACTGTTCCGGAGCTTCGTTATGATGAGATTCAAGTCGGTGATCAAGCATCCCTTACAAAAACAATTACAGATGAAGATGTTATCAATTTTGCAAAATTGACTGGGGATGTGAATCCTATTCACATTTTAGATTCTTTTGCAAAAACGACAATGTTTAAAGAACGTATTGCTCACGGTATGCTCGTTTCGAGTTTTATTTCTACCATCCTTGGAACGAAACTCCCAGGCAAAAATACGATTTATTTATCCCAAAATGTTTCATTCCGTGCCCCTGTCAAAATCGGTGATACACTTCGCGTTGTGGCAGAGGTTATTAAGAAGCGTGATGATAAAAAAATCATTACGCTGCAAACAAACATATATAATCAATCAGATGATATTGTCGTGGAAGGAACAGCGACAATACTAAAAAAAGAGTAGCAAATTTGCTACTCTTTTTTCTATCCAAGAACTTCTAATCGCACCGATTACTTCCGCGTATGAGTACGTCGTTTCCACATAAAATAACGTTACCAGTTTAGATAAGAACTTAGCTGAACTGGACTACTCATAAGGATGTGTATCAACATGGTAAAAACAAACAAATTATTAGTTCCAGGTGCAGAACAAGCACTTGAACAATTTAAATATGAAATTGCACAAGAATTTGGTGTAAGTTTAGGATCTAATACAGCATCTCGTTCTAACGGTTCAGTTGGCGGTGAAGTAACAAAACGTCTTGTTGCTTTAGCTCAACAACAATTACGTGGATAATAATATAACATATGGCTTAGAGGCAGATATTCTCTGCCTCTTTCTATTTTCAACATACATAATGGTGCTTTTTCACATACTAATCAAAGCAAAACGAAAGGAGCGATATGTGAAATGAAACGGATTAATATTAGCATGAGCCCTCCCCGCGTTCTTACTTTGTCTTTTCTTGTATTATCAGTTGTCGGCACATGTTTATTAAAACTACCCATTGCTACGACAACGTCCATTTCATGGCTCGATGCCTTATTTACAACCGTTTCCGCTTGTACTGTTACTGGGCTTGGTGTTGTAGATACTGGAAAAGTATTTACTTTGTTTGGACAATGTGTCATTTTAACGCTTATACAAGTTGGCGGGCTTGGCATTATGAGCTTTGCTGTCTTAATTGCGATTATGCTCGGAAGAAAAATCGGTCTTCAAAATCGGATTTTACTGCAACAAGCATTAAATCAAACGAATATCGGCGGCATCATCCGTCTTGCCAAAGCATTATTTTTATTCTCTTTTACAGTCGAATGTATCGCTACTATAATTCTTTCTTTTGAATGGGTACCAAAATATGGGGTTATGAAAGGGATCTATTATAGTTTTTTCCATTCAATCTCAGCCTTTAACAATGCTGGCTTTTCTGTGTGGAGCGATAATTTAATGTCCCATTCTCATAGCATTCTTGTCAATCTCGTCATTTCCTCTCTCATCATTTTAGGTGGAATTGGTTTTACAGTAATCGTAGACATAAAAAGAAAGAAAAACTTTAAAAACCTTACACTACATTCAAAACTTATGCTCTCTTCTACTCTAATCGTCAACATTATTGCTACCCTTTTTATTTTTATATTCGAGTTCCATAACTCCCTTTCTATGAGAGGTTTTACCCCATTTGAAGAAGGATTAGCCTCTTATTTTCAAGCAATTACAACGCGAACTGCCGGGTTTAATACAGTTGATATTTCTACATTGTCAAAACCTTCTCTTCTATTAATGATGCTCCTTATGTTTATTGGTGCTGGTAGCGCTTCAACTGGTGGTGGGATTAAGTTAACAACATTTTTAATCATATTTTTTGGCGTATTTAAATTTTTACAACAACAAGAGGATATTGTCGTATTTAAAAAATCCATTAAAGATACTCTCATTGTCAAATCATTAACCATTACTATTATTTCAATTTCATTTATCTTTTTTGCTATTTTAATTTTGAGTATTACTGAGCGAGTTCCTCTATTGATGAGTGCTTTCGAAGTATTTTCAGCATTTGGGACTGTTGGCCTCAGTATGAATTTAACACCCCACTTAACTATAATCGGAAAAGCTATTATTATCTTTATGATGTTTTTCGGGAAAATGGGTCCTTTAACATTGGCTTTTTCATTTGCTCGTAAAAAGAACCTGAAAATAAAATATCCGAATGAAGATATTTTAACAGGTTGACAACCGTATAAATTATCCATATAATGAGAATACAATAACATATCTCCAAAGGGGAGTAGCGTCCAAGAATATTCCTTGGAAACAAAGTCGTCATTACGTAGAACTTAGTTCTTCCGGCTTTGTTGGCATTTTTTATTACATATGTCTAGCAAGACCTTTGCCTATTAACGGCAGAGGTCTTTTTTGCATTCACTTCCAAATTCTTCCAAAGTTAATAGGCAGGAGTATGGGGAAACTAAATAGTGGGGAAATTCTTCACTTATTTAGAACTTATAGAAATGAGAGGAGAATGTACATGGATGTATCATTATTATTGGAGTATGGTTGGGTATTACTCATCCTAATTGCACTTGAAGGGATTTTAGCGGCTGATAACGCTCTTGTTCTTGCAATTATGGTAAAACATTTACCAGAAGAAAAAAGAAAGAAAGCACTATTTTATGGATTAGCGGGGGCATTTGTTTTCCGATTTGGATCGTTATTTATGATTTCGTTCTTAGTCGATGTATGGCAAGTGCAAGCAATCGGTGCCATCTACCTTATGTTTATCGCTGGTAATCACTTATTTAAAACATATGTTAAAAAGAACACAGATGAAGAAACAGAAGAAAAAGAAGCAAAGAAAAAACAAGAGAACTTTTGGTGGACTGTATTTAAAGTTGAGGTTGCTGATATCGCCTTCGCAGTTGATTCAATTTTAGCTGCTGTTGCACTAGCAATGACTTTACCAAAAACAGGATTAGGTACAATTGGTAGTCTTGATACTGGGCAATTCGTTGTTATCTTTGTAGGTGGACTTATCGGATTAATCATTATGCGATTTGCAGCAACTGCTTTCGTACAAATCTTAAAACGTAAACCAGGACTTGAAACCGCAGCATTCTTAATTGTAGGTTGGGTTGGTGTGAAGCTAGCAGTTTATACATTAGCACACCCTGCATTAAATGTAATTCCACATTCATTCCCAGAATCCACTCCGTGGAAGCTTACATTCTGGATTGTATTAGTCGGAATCGCAGTTGGTGGTTGGTTCTTCTCAAAAGAAGTAGAAGTAAAAGTAGAAAAGAATTTAGACGAAAAAGCGCTGTAATTACAGCGCTTTTTCTTTTTCTTTCTTCCTCCCAATGTCCAGAAAAAATTCCATTATACTACCTTTTGTAAACGTTTTCTTAATGTATGTATGTCCTTTTTGTGAAACATTGCACAAACTTATTGAAAGTGAGAACAATTCCATGTACTTTATTCATATAAGGAGTATTTATAGAAGATTTACTAAAGGAGCGTATTACTCATGCTAGAACAAGGACTAGATTATGTTGTCAAACTGGCTAAAAGCAAAAAGAAAATACTAGATACAAACCCAATGCAATATTTCATTCGTGCTGCACTTGCGGGTATTTATATCGGTTTTATTATTGTACTATGTTTTAAATTAGGTAACTTTTTTCACATTGCAGATTCACCAGCAACTTATTTAGCTGCTTCTATGTTTTTCGGGATTGCTCTCGTACTTATTATATATGGCGGTGCTGAATTGTTTACTGGGAACACAATGTACTTTACTGTAGCAACTTTAAGAAAAGAAACAACGATTTCTGATACACTACGTAACTGGGTTGCTTGTTATGCAGGTAACTTAGCCGGCGCGTTATTCTTTGCCTTACTATTTTACGCAACTGGAATTTTTGAAGCAATTGATCACGGTCACTTAATGAGTAAAGTCGTTGAAGGAAAGATGAACACACCTACAATGCAGTTATTCTTTAAAGCCATTTTATGTAACTGGCTCGTATGTCTTGCTTGTTTCTTACCTTCTCAGGTTAAAGGTGACACAGCAAAAATAATAGTCATGATGCTACTTGTTTTCACATTCTTCTTATCTGGTTACGAACATAGTATTGCAAACTTATCACTCTTTGCTTTATCTTTAGTTTCACCGCATCCTGAGACAATTTCTTTTTCAGGTGCTATTCATAACTTAATTCCTGTTACAATCGGTAACATTATTGGCGGATCAGTATTTGTCGGTATGGTATACCACTACTTAACAAAGAAAACACCTGAAGTTCAACAGGAAGAAACTGAAATCGCAGCAGCTCAACAAGAAGAGATTATTCCTTTACAAGCACATATGAAACATTAAAAACTCCAAAGTTTTACTTTGGAGTTTTTAGCTTCCCACGTATTTAACAACAAGGTGAGGATTAATTTCTCCTTCTTCTTTTCCCTTATCCATTCTCTGTTTCATCTTGTGCATACCGATGACATCATTCGTATGAAGGTGAATTTCATTCACATATAATCCCTCTGTACAAAAAGCTTCTACAAAATCTAGTCCATTTTTTGCTCTCCACCCCATATTAAAATCAAGGGAAAGAATATTCACATCCTAATTCCGAACCATTTGCAAGGCACATTCTACCGTAGTTGCGGACACATACCCGAACGGGCAACTTCTTTGATCATCCATATATACGTTCATTTTTGACTCCCTCTCTAATTTGAATATGCGGCCAATACATAACACATTGCCCCAAGACTAATAAAAGGACCAAATGGAATTGGCTTTCCTACTTCTATACGTTTTAATACGATACCAATCCCGAAAAAACAAAGACTAAAACAAGATGCTAAAAATAAAACGATAAAAACTCCCTTCACTCCTACTATAAAACCAAGTAACGAAAGTAGTTTTATATCTCCTCCGCCAAGCCCTTCTGGATATATCTTTTGCATGCAATATAACAAAAGGAATATAACACCACTACCAACTATACTATCTGTCCAAGTAACTAATTGTACAAAAATACTTTCGAGAATGAGTAAAACGGCAAACGAAATTAAAATACAATCAGGAATTAACATATATAAGTAATCTGTAACTGAAATAATAAGAAGTAGCGAAAAAAGGGATAAAACGATAATAAGTTCTCGTTCTATTCCAATCATATACACGGTAAGAAGAAATATACTTCCTGTTATACATTCAAATGCTACATATATAATTGGAATTTTCCTCTTACAATTCGTACAACAGCCTCTTTGTATATAAAATGAAATGATGGGGATTAGTTCTTTTGGCCTTAGCACATATTTGCAATAATAACAATGTGAACGCGGGGTAATAATAGACGCACCTAATGGAACCCTCACCGCAACTAACATAAAAAAAGAACCAAACACCATCCCTGCTAACAGTGCATATAAATAAGTGAACATCCCTTCCTCTCCTTTCCAAAAAAACATAGCAAAAAAAGGAGAGAACTTCTACTTCATATTATCCTTTATTCTACTAAAAAAGCAGGCCATTTTCCGGCCTGCTTTCCCCTCTTTTATACGATGAAATATACTGCTTTTAATGGTCCATGTACTCCGACAACAAGATTCATCTCAATGTCAGCCGAGTTACTTGGCCCTGTAATAAAGTTAATACAAGATGCCGCTGTCTCCCCATTTTCTACGCGTGAGTTCATATCCTGAACTGCTTGTGTAATACGAGGCACAAGTGTTTCACGTGGAATAATAGCAAAATATACAGTCGGTAAAAAGTGTAAAGAACGTCCCTGCCCTTTATGACTTTGTACAACAATTGTACCAGATTCGGCTAATGTATAATCACTAAATGCAATACCAATATTCGCTTTTTCAGCTAAACGCATATTTTCGTCTTTTCTCTCTGGATCCCATACGTTTACTTCAACGTCTCGCTTTGGAAGTTCTTCTTTAAATAAAGATGTTAAACCATATGCATCAAAACGATCATCTGCTGATAATAAAATAGGTCCCCCGCCGTTTTCCATGATTACTTTTTGAAGGTCTTCACCTAAACGGTCATTTGTCGTTTCTACTACAGTTGTATGAATGTTTGTACATTGCTTTTTAAACACTTCTAGTAATTCTTCTTGTGAATAATCTTTTAACGTTTCTATATTCACATTACTTTTCCATACTGGACGCTCAACACCTTCTGTTTTACGTGCGCGCCCAAGTTCTTTTGCAATGTTATCTAGAAAGGCATCACGGTTTTGAATTAATCCTGTCATTATTTATCCCCGCCTTTCTTATGATCTTTATACCAATCACGGAATCGTTCTTTACTTGGAGCTGGGAATTCACGAATATCCGTCCAGTTTTTAAGTGGTCCAACACCTTTTGATACACGATTACCAGATGTAAATGGACTCATTGCCGCTGGTGCCATTTTTGAACCCATTTTATATAAAGCAGCTGAAGAAGCACCCATACTAAACATTTTCATCGCTAGTTTTTCTGCAAGTGGTGCACGACCTTCTTGCTCAACGATGACTTGACGATGTTTTAATAATAAATCATGCAATGGAATTTTTACTGGACAAGCTTCTGTACATGCTCCGCATAAACTAGATGCATAAGGAAGCTCTTTGTAATCATCATATCCACCTAGAAGCGGTGTTAATACCGCACCGATTGGTCCTGAGTAAATCGATCCATATGAATGTCCACCAACGTGACGATATACAGGACATACGTTAACACAAGCAGCGCAACGAATACATTGTAATACGGAACGGAATTCAGATCCAAGAATTTGAGAGCGACCATTATCAACAACCACTAAATGGAATTCTTCAGGTCCATCAACTTCCTCTTCTTGAATTGGTCCTGCTACTGTTACATAACTTGTTAATTTTTGACCTACTGCACTACGACATAGTAAACCAACTAAAACATCTAATTCTTCCATTGTCGGAACCATACGTTCCATACCCATTACCGCAATTTGTGTTTTAGGAATTGACATAACAAGATCTGCATTACCTTCATTCGTTACTAAACAAAGAGATCCAGTATTTGCAACAGCAAAGTTACAACCAGTTACACCAATTTCTGCATCCATAAATTTCTCACGAAGTTGTTTACGAACAAACTTTGTCATTTCATATGGGTCATCAGAATTTTCATAGCCTAGCTTTTCTTTAAATACATCGCGAATTTGCGTTCTATTTTTATGAAGTGCAGGTGCAATAATATGTGAAGGTGGATCGTTATCTACTTGCAAAATATACTCTCCTAAGTCACTCTCTAACACTTCACAGCCAATCTCTTCAAGCGCATGGTTCATACTAATTTCTTCTGTTACCAGCGACTTTGATTTTACTACTTTTTTCGCTTGTTTCTTTTTGGCAACGTCTTGAATATACTTTGCAGCTTCCTCTTTCGTCTTCGCAAAGTACACGTGTCCGCCTCTTTTTGATACATTTTCACTTAACTGCATTAAGTAATAATCCAGATTTTCTAACGTATGTTGACGAATTTGTTCACCTAGTTCACGCCACTCTTCCCAGTTTCCTAATTCATCTGCAGCTTTTAAGCGATTCGTATATAAACGCGTTTGTGCAGAAGATACTGCTCCGCGCATAAACGAATCTTGAATTCCATCACCAACGCGATCATTAAATTTTTTCTCACTGATTTTCATAGACATAGCTTATGTTCCCCCTTCATGAGCGACTATTCAGTACCTCAGCAATATGCATTACTTTTACTTCTTTTCCTAAACGCTCAATACGTCCGCCAATGTTTAACAAACACCCACAATCTGCACCGATTAAATAATCTGCACCTGTTTCCATGACACTATCTACTTTTTCGTCTACCATTTGCTCAGAAATTGGAGTCATCTTAACTGAAAACGTTCCCCCAAACCCGCAACAATTTTGCACGTTTGGCAAATCTCTCACAGTTAATCCTTTTACATTTGATAATAAAATTCCTGGTGCTTCTTTTACTCCAAGCATACGCGTCATATGACATGATTTATGAATAGTAGCTATCCCTGGTAAACTTGCACCAACATCTGTAACTTTTAAAACATCTACAATAAACTGTGTAAATTCATAAGTTTTATCAGCAACTTTTTGTGCACGTTTAGCCCACTTTGGATCATCTTTGAAAACATGCGGATACTCATGAAACATTGTCGCACAAGAACCAGATGGCGTAACAATATATTCTGCATCTTCGAAAGTTTCAATCATATGTTTCATCGCTTCTTTTGCTGCTTCTACATGGCCGCTATTATAAGCAGGCTGACCACAACAAACTTGTGCTTCTGGAAATTCAATTTCACAACCTAAACGCTCCAACACTTCAACTGTTGCTTTGCCGACATTTGTTTCAAACATATCGACTAAACAAGTAACAAATAAAGTAACTTTCATAACTATTACTCCCCCTTTTTACAACTTCACCAACAAACCTATGGTCATCAGATGACTTAGTAGAGAAGAAATAGGCTCAACCATGGCCTATCCTCTCCCTCTTCTAAAGAAAACGCTTACTTAATCTTTCTCTATTTTATCAGAAAATTGAATTTTTAAAAGATTAAATTACGAATTTATATCGTTTTTACCTGTGACAATATGTTCTACATTTGTTAAATGATCTAGCATTGCTTGCTGCGCTAATTCTACATCTTGTTTTAACACCGCATCATATATAACTTGATGCTCTTCTATAAGTCGTTCTGATGTCGTTTGTTCACCATATAAAATAATGCGTCTTGATTCACCAATTGTTTCAGCAATCATCTCTGAAACATGATTCATGAGTTCAAGCAAAATGTTATTATGCGAAGACTCTGCAATTCCCATATGAAATTGAAAATCGGCTTTTTCGCCAGCCTTTTCATCTCCAATGCTCTTTGCCATTTCATCTAACCAATGTTTCATATTTTGTAAATTATCTTCCGTACGTTTTGCCGCCGCTACTCGAACTGCCCCCACTTCAAGCACCTTTCGTACTTCTAATAAATTCAAAATATCTTCTTTCTTCATTAATAATCTATTGTTTAATGATTTCGTTAATGAAGAAGAATCGAAGTTCTTCACATATGTACCTTCTCCTTGTTTCATCTCAATTAAGCCCATCGCTCTTAGCGCACTTAGCGCTTCACGAACAGCAGATCTGCCAACTTGAAACTGCTCAGCTAATTGATGCACAGGGAGTAGTTTGTCACCAGGTTTTAACGTACCATTTTTAATCATTGTTAAAATAGCTTCAGATACTTCTTCGTAAATTTTTTTCGGTTTAATAGATTTGTACTCCAGTTAAATCACCTCAGTATCTTCCAAACAACAATTGAAACGATTTATAAGAACTTTGCATCATAACTATTTTAGACCGAATTGATAAGAAGTACAAATGTTTTGTTCATAAAATAGTCAAATTTTCGATATTTATTACATATTAATTTATATTTTTACGTATAAAGTGAAACTTTAATCAGTGGGGGTTTTGTTCATCGCCCACTGATTATTAGCCCTCACGAATCGGACTTTTACGGGCAGCAGGACCTCCACCTAACTTCTTTGCTTCCGTTGAATTTTGAGGTGAGGGTCTTACTGCCCGGCGAATAGCGGGATAAATATTTTCTTCAATATAAAGAACATGTCCTAAAAATTAGAACATGCTCCCCTCATCCTGTACATTCAGTTTAATAATAACCGTTGTTCCCTTATCTTTTTCACTTTCAATTTTCCACTGTCCACCATGTATATGAACAATTTGTTTCACAATAGCAAGGCCTAAACCTGTTCCACCGTGTTGACGACTTCTCGCTTTATCAACTCGGTAAAAGCGTTCTCCAAGATTCTCCAAATGTTCTATATCAATACCAATTCCTGTATCTTTTATTTTTAATTCACAGTAATCATCGATTTGCTCTAAAGTTATAACGATATTTCCTTTTTGATTTGTATACCGTATCGCATTATCTAACACATTATGAAGCACTTGTTGCATACGATCTTCATCAATCATGACAATGACCTCTGGATTTAAATTAGTTGAAATATGAATTTCCTTTTCTATAAACTTAATCTCATACGTATCTAATACGTCTTCAATCAGCTGTGAAAAAACGATAGGTTGCTTCTTTAACGGAAAGTGCTCACCTTCTAATTGTGCTAAGTCTAACAAGTCATGAACGAGACGCTGCATACGACCTGCTTCTTTATGAATTAGCTGCGTTACTTTTTCCTGCTGCGGTCCCTTTGCAACACCATCTAAAATAGCCTCGCTATACCCTTTTATATAACTAAGTGGTGTTCTAAGTTCATGCGAAACATTTGCTAAAAATTCCTTACGCTTTACATCTTCTGTTTCTAATGAATTTGCCATTTTATTAAATGCTTTTCCTAATCGTCCAATTTCATCCTCTGAAGAAACTGTAATCCGCTCCGAAAAATCTCCCGTAGCCAAATGATTTGCAACCCGCTCCATTTGCGAAAGTGGCTTCGTAATTGCAATTATAATTTTCCTTCCAACCCATATCGTAATTAAAATCATAGCAATTGCTAACGGTGCTAAAATAAGACCCATATCATAGATTAAATCTTTTATACTTTTTAAAGGAATATACGAATAGACAATTCCGACTAATTTTTTATTTTCCAATACAGGGATGACAACCCCCATAATATTACGGTCAAAATGTTCTTCATATCCTATTTTTGTCACAGTTTTCCCGTCTAATAGCGTTTGCCTATCTCCTTCACTTATAAGAGAATGATGATGCACATCAAAAGGCAAACATGCGCTTAAATCACGCGGATTAGACACGAAAATAACGTCTGAACTAGATATTTGATCAAACGATCTTACTTTCTCTTCAAAAGTTGATATTCCTTCACGCTTATCATATTGAGCAGCAAGACTTTTTCCTTCCATTACTAACGAAGCTTTTAAATTATCAACGTATAATTTTTCATACGAGTATAAAGATACGAAATAAAGAAAGGACACTGTTACACATACTGCACATACTACTGTAAGCCAAAGTTTTTGTACCATCGTAAACATACGTTACACCTCAAATTTATAGCCTACACCCCAAACAGTTTGAATGTAGTTTCCACTTTCTCCAAGCTTCAAGCGCATCGTTTTCACATGCGTATCTACCGTTCTTGTACTTCCGGCATAATCATATCCCCATACCTTTTCAAGTAATTGCTCCCGGCTAAATACTTGTCCTGTATGTTGGCAAAGAAAATATAATAAATCAAACTCTTTTACAGTAAGAGAAATCGACTCACCATCCGCCTCTATTCGTCTACTTTTTTCATTGATAAGAATTGGTCCAAATTGAATCTCTTCTTGCTGTTCTTGCTTTGTATATCTTCTTAGCACAGCTTCCATACGGGCAACCAATTCACCAGGACTAAACGGTTTTACAATATAGTCATCTGCTCCCATACGTAAGCCGTTCACCCTATTCCACTCTTCACCTTTTGCCGTTAAAAATATAATCGGCACATCTGACGTTTTTCTAATTTCTTTACAAACTGAAAGTCCATCCATTTCTGGCATCATTATATCTAATACAACGAAATCATAATGATCCGTTTCTAGTTTTTTAAGAGCCTCTTTTCCATTCTCAGCTTCTCCCCACTCATATCCAAAGTTATCCAAATACATTCCAACAAGCTGTCTCATATCACTTTCATCATCTACAACTAGCACTCTATATTTATTCATTGTCCTTCCCTTCCCTCTCTATGAGTTGAAACGGTCCTTTTCCGACTTTAATTGTTTGTTTTATTTTCAAATTCTTCATATCTATAACGCACACTTCATCACTATCATAACTGGCTACATACCCTTCTGCTCCGCTCTCAAAAAATGCAAATGGATTCGACCCTACTTCTACAGAAGCTATTTCTTTATATGTTCTAATATCAAACTTTCTAAGTGTATTCGACCCATGACTGAGTGCATATACGTACTTACTATCCCTCGTTATATTCACAGGCATAAATGGAGCGTGTAAAGAACGCACCATTTCTCCACTCTGTAAAGAATACACTAACACTTTCTCATTTACTTGATTTCCATCACCATGTCCGCCAATCCATATTTCTTTCCCATCAGGACTAATCGTCGCTCCTGTTGATGCTGGCGGAATCATAAAGGATTGAATAACTTCTTTTTTCTTCGTATCAATTGTCGTTAGTTTCGTATCATAAAAGTTTAGTACAGATAACCGATTCTGATACTCTACCATCGTTATAGGCCCTTTTCCTGTTGAAACATTTCCTGTCTCTTTCCCATTTATCGTAAAGAACCTTACCTTTTGAACATTTTGATCAGCAGCAAATAATTGTTTTTTATCTGCTGATACGACCACATTTACAATGCCCTTTCCAGTTTTATATTTTCCCACTTGCCTTCCTTCCGCTAGTGAATATACATACATATATTCTAATTGCTTACCGTATACAAGTATTTCATCGCCATTTGGAAGCAGTGTGATTCCGGCCATTGGCTCATTTAGTTCCCATGTCGTAATTAACTTTTTATCTTTTTTATCAATAAAACTAATGCTGCCTTCTTTTATATTCGTAGTTATAATAACATTTTTATCTTTAGCAATTGGTGTATATGAACTTCCTTGACACCCTACTAGTAGAAATAAAAAACAGAGAAGAAAAACATACTTTCTCAAAAGATTCCCTCCATCTTCGGATGATTTCGTTATAATTGTAAAATAACAAATAAATGTGTGGAAAGTGTGAAATTTCCCTTTCTTACTCAATTTACATATATAATGTACAACAAATAGAATTTGAGGTGTGTCAATTATGCTATTTCCTGATTTAGCGAATAAAATTGTACGAGAAGTACGCAGACTAATTACAGAAAATATTATTATCATTAATATAGAAGGCGTTATTATCGCAAGTACAGATACAGAAAGAATTGGTCAATTTCATGAAGGTGCACTCCGCTGTGCCAAACAAAAGAAAACCGTCATCATTACAAAAGAAGATGAAAGGCGATTGCAAGGTGTAAAGGCTGGGATGAATCTTCCTTTATTATTTCATGATGAAGTAATTGGTGTCATTGGAATTACAGGAGAACCTGAAAATATTTCACGCTACGGAGAAATATTGCGTAAGATGACCGAATTATTAATTCATGAAAACTACTTTTTAGAGCAACTAGAACTTGAGCACCGTTCTTATGAAGCTTTTGTCTTTGATTGGCTTCAAAATACAGAGTGGTCTCCAAGTTTTCTTGATCGCGCCAAAACACTTGGCATTGATTTATATAAGAAAAAACAACTTATTTTGTTTTCTATTGGCAAAAATGACACGATGCTCCAGCGTAAAATATGGCAACACATACGTAATATTTTAACAAAAGAGCATCTATTTGTTCGCTGGGGAAATGATCGTTTTATTTTATTTACAGCGATGAGCTCCAAAGAACAAACTTATCAATTTTTAAAACGGTTAAAACAAGACTGCGAAACTTTATTTTCTATTCCTTTATATATAGGGATTGGACAAACAGTTACCCCAAACAATATGAGCATATGTTACGAACAAGCATTACGCGCTCTTTCTGTATCATTGGAGACGAAAAAAATTGTATTTAATGAAGATTTACGTTTAGAAATGTGTTTACAAGATATTTCTGTCGAAACGCGTGAACAATTTCTAGAGCGTACCATCGAAAACTTATTATCATTTCCTGAGCTTATGCAAACTTTACGCTTATTTGTCGATTATAACCAATCTTATAAACAGACGGCTAAACAATTACATATACACATTAACACATTACATTACAGGCTAAAAAAGATTGAAGAACATACAGGACTTGATCCAAAACAATTCAAAGACTTAAACGTTTTGTACTTCGCACTTCTCCTATTAGATAATTATACAAAAAAGAATGATAAAACAGATTAATCTTTAGATGATTATACATAGAAAGAATCCCTCGACTTTTTTATCATTATAATGAAAGCACTGTTACCACGTTGTTTATTATAACTAAACACGTTAACAGTTTGAGGGGGATTTCCAATGTTAGAAAAACAAATTATTCATTCATTCGTATCTATTGTTGGCGAAGATAATGTAGATACATCCAATATGGGGCGTTTAACTTATAGTTATGATGCCACTCCAAACTTCCAAGCAATGCCTGATGCAGTCATTGCTCCTCGTAATACAAATGAAGTAGCTGAAGTGTTAAAAGTATGTAACACTCACAAAATCCCTGTGTATGTGCGCGGGTCTGGAACAAACCTTTGCGCAGGAACATGTCCACTTGAAGGCGGTATCGTCCTTATT
The DNA here is from genome assembly GCF_022663635.1 of Bacillus cereus group sp. BfR-BA-01356. Classification (NCBI taxonomy): domain Bacteria; kingdom Bacillati; phylum Bacillota; class Bacilli; order Caryophanales; family Bacillaceae; genus Bacillus; species Bacillus cereus group sp. BfR-BA-01356. The sequence goes on from NZ_JAKUFX010000006.1 coordinate 76,109, forward strand.
TTCCGCCATATGAACAATATTTTAGAAATTGATGAAGAAAACTTAACAATTACTGTACAAGCTGGTGTCATTACACTTGATATTATTAAAGCGGTAGAAGAAAAAGGTTTATTTTATCCACCAGATCCAAGCTCGATGAAAATTTCTACAATCGGCGGTAATATTAATGAAAACTCAGGTGGATTACGCGGTTTGAAATATGGCGTAACACGTGATTATGTAATGGGGCTTGAACTTGTCTTACCAAATGGCGATATTATTCGCACTGGTGGTAAATTAGCAAAAGATGTAGCTGGTTACGATTTAACTCGTTTATTTATCGGTTCTGAAGGAACACTTGGCGTGGTAACAGAAGCTATATTAAAACTTGTTCCTATGCCTGAAACAAAGAAAACAATGCTTGCACTATATGAAGATATTAATGAAGCTGCACGTGCTGTTTCTTCTATTATTGCAAATAAAATCATTCCAGCAACACTGGAGTTTTTAGACCAACCGACAATTGAAGTAGTAGAAGCGTTTGCACAAATCGGTTTACCTACAGATGTAAAAGCAATTTTATTAATCGAACAAGACGGTCCGCCCGAAGTAGTCAATCGAGATATTGAAAAAATGGCTAACGTTTGTCACTCTATGAATGCGGTTGATGTTCGCGTTGCAAAAGGTGAAACAGAAGCAGATGCGCTTCGTACCGCTCGCCGTAGTGCTCTATCAGCGCTCGCACGATTAAAACCTACTACAATATTAGAAGATGCGACTGTACCACGTTCACAAATCGCTCCGATGGTTGAAGCTATTAATGCCATTGCAAAAAAATATAATATTCCTATTTGTCCGTTTGGACATGCTGGTGATGGTAATTTACATCCAACTTGTATGACAGACGCTCGTAATGCAGAAGAGATGCACCGAGCTGAGCAAGCTTTTGCTGAAATATTTGCGAAAGCAATTGAACTTGGTGGCACAATTACTGGTGAACATGGTGTTGGTGCAATGAAAGCTCCATATTTAGAAATGAAATTAGGTAAAGAAGGTATTGCAGCTATGCAAGGAATAAAGCAAGCTTTCGATCCAAATAACATTATGAATCCTGGAAAAATGTTCGCGAAAGACACTCGAAAAAGAGTGGTGGTTGAGCGATGACCACATTAAATAAAGAAAATATTCAAAAAGAATTTAAAGAACGATTAAGTGAAGATGAATTACTAAACTGTATGCGATGCGGTTTTTGTTTACCTACTTGTCCTACCTACATTCAATCCGGATATAAAGAGTCACATTCACCGCGCGGACGTATTGCATTAATGAAAGCAGTCGTTGATGGTTTAATCGAACCAGATGAAGATGTTGAAAATACATTAAACGTTTGTCTTGGTTGCCGTGCTTGTGAGCCTGTTTGTCCATCTGGTGTAAATTATGGACATTTATTAGAAGAAACTCGTGATATTATTAATCAAAATAAAAAATTCTCAGTGCCAGTGAAAGCTGTTCGAAAAGTCGTTTTTGAAGGATTATTCCCCCATCAAAATCGAATGAGAACATTAACTGGACTAATCGGATTTTATCAACGTTCTGGTTTACAAACGCTAACACATAAAACAGGGATTATGAAGTTATTCCCTGAAACCCTTGCAACGATGGATCTCGTTTTACCAAAAGTCCCTAAAATGAAAGCGATGAAAGATCGTCCTTCATTTTTACCTGCAGAAAGTACAAAGAAAAAACAAGTTGCATTCTTTACAGGCTGCTTAATGGATACGATGTTTTTAGAAACAAATAATGCAACGATGAAACTTCTTCAATTAGCTGGTTGTGATATCGTTATTCCGAAAACACAAAGTTGCTGCGGTGCATTGCATGGACATGCTGGTGAAAAGAGTGGAGCAAAAGAATTAGCAAAGCGAAATATAAAAGCATTCGAAAATTTAAACATCGACTATATTATTACGAATGCAGGTGGTTGCGGGGCTTATCTTGTAGACTATGATTATCTTTTAAAGGATGATCCGGATTGGGCTGAACGTGCTAAGCAGTTTGTTTCTAAAATTAAAGATATTACTGCTATACTAGTAGAACTAGACTTCCATAAGCGAACTGACTTACGACTCACGCCGCAGGTTATTACGTATCAAGACTCTTGTCATTTACGCAATGTTATGCGCACATCTTCTGAACCTCGTATGTTACTAGAGGCTATCCAAGGTGCAACATATCGAGAAATGAAAGATGCCGACCGCTGCTGTGGCTCTGCTGGTATTTACAATATTGTTCATTCAGAGTTATCAATGGAATTTCTAGATTACAAAATGGACCGTGTGCATGAAACAGAAGCAGCAACCATTGTTACTGCAAATCCAGGTTGTTTATTACAAATGAAATTGGGCATTGAGCGAGAAGGGCTTTCTCATAAAATGAGAGGAATTCACATTGTGGATTTATTATTAGAAGCAATTGAAACTAACTCGTAATAACTCGTAACATACGTAATAATAGGAAAACGGCTATCTCCTTCGTCTATGTAAAGAGATAGCCGCTTTTTTGTCTGCTACAACATTAAAAATATGTTACTTTATTATAAAAAAGAACAACAGAAACATTACAGTTTTGTAAAAATCAATCCATTATATTCCTCTAAAAATCGTTCAAACCATTGATACAATAGGATTCTTCATTTTCTATTTAGGTAACTTTATCCAAAAATCCCCTCTTAAAACCAAGTATAAAAACACTATAAATTCCTTTTATACTCTATATTTCTCTTATTTTTACCCCCTTCTTCTCTTAGGATAAATTAGGTAATTTTAAAGTCTATGAATTTTTTTCCATCTTTTTTCTCGCAAATTGTATGCTACGATGAATTTGTCAGTCAGACAGGCTGTCAAAAACAAATCGTGTGAAAACAAATTAAAACTTTATATAGGGGGACACACATCATGAAAAAGCGTGTTTTATTATCTGTAGCTGCTGCAACAGCTCTTACTTTAGGAGTATCTTCTCTAGATGCACAAGCTGCAACAGTACAACCATCTAACGTAAAGGTTCAAAATATTCAGCATTCAAAAGTAATGATGAAACAAATGAGCCAACAAGAATTACAAGCATTCTTACAATCTATGGGAGTTGAATCATTAGCACAATGGCAACAAGGAAACTTCCAACCAAACTGCTTCATTCCTGGTCAACAACCTACTGAAAATGTTGTAACTGAGCAACCAACAGCTAAGCCAGAAACTCAAAAGCCAGTTGAGCAAAAACCTGCCGAGCAAAAGCCTGCTGAAAACAACAATACTCAAAAACCAGCTGAGCAAAAACCAGCTGAGCAAAAGCCTGCTGAAGAAGCAAAATCTTTAAGCGAGTTTGAACAACGTGTTGTTGAATTAACAAACGCTGAGCGTGCAAAACAAGGCTTACCAGCACTAAAAATCGATACTGAATTAAGCAAAGTAGCACGTATTAAGTCTGAAGATATGCAAAAAAACAACTACTTTGATCATAACAGCCCTACATACGGGTCTCCGTTTGACATGATGAAGAAATTTGGTATTTCTTATACATCTGCAGGTGAAAACATCGCTCAAGGTCAACGTACACCTGAAGAAGTAGTACAAGCTTGGATGAACAGCGCTGGACACCGTGCAAATATCTTAAATAACGGCTTCACTCACATCGGTGTTGGTTATGTAGAAAGCGGCAACTACTGGACACAACAATTTATTACGAAGTAAATAGATTAAAAGAGTCTTCTCATAATGAGAAGACTCTTTTTTAAGTTTCATAGCTTTCTATTATGTATGAATAGAAAATATATAACATAAACAACATAGATCCACAGCTTATTACACTAAGCAATACATAAAATCCCCACTCTAAGTTCAAAAACAATGAAAACAATATGCCGCATGCCATCACTTGAAAAATCCGTCTACTCACTAAACAAATTTTTTGTAATTTAATTGGATCTTTTTCTTTTTCTTTTTCTTTGCCTTTTATTTTCTTAAATTCTTTACTCAGCATAAAAAGAAACATACTAATCCCAATCGTTAATCCTGTTTGAAAGGATATCAAATCCCCAAAATTAATAAAGAGGATAAGCGTATGAATAAACAACATAAATAACGTAATTTTCTTTATAAATCCGCCTATAATACCATGCTCTCTTTCATTAAACTTAAATATATTATGTGAAATAATATACAAAAATCCATATGAAAAAATAATAAAACAGGGAATAAATGCTACAACGACTTGTTTACTCATAAACTCGTTTGGCTGACCATTTACATTCCAATGTACTGCCATACGATTTGGTAAATAGGGATAGAGAAATAGAGTAAGTAAAAGACAAGCGAAAAATATTCCCAGTACATACTTATATTTAATCAAGTGATTCTCACCTCTCTTTTCTCTTAACGGCTTCGCTTCTTTTAGAGAAATCCCTGCAAAAATCTACTTTTTTCAAGTTAAAACTTATACTTTACGCATTTTCTTTTTGAAATTCTTTTATTTTATTATTTAACTTTGTAGGAAACGGCACATCAACTTCAATCGCTTCTTTCGTAATTGGATGCAAGAAATTTATCTTCATCGCATGCAATGCTTGACTGGACATATATTTTGTTTGTCCACCATATAATACATCCCCAACTAATGGATTACCATTATGACTCATATGAACACGAATTTGATGTGTTCTACCCGTTTCTAATTGTAACGTTACGAAAGTCGTGTTTTGCTTCTTAAAATACTTTTCTACTTTATAATATGTGATAGCTTGGTCACCTTTTGGAGAAATACGACGCCTTGTAGCATGATGGCGATCCCTTCCGATAGCAGCATCAATCTTTCCTTTTTTCTTCTTTACTTTCCCTTCAACGAGCGCTGCGTACGTTCTTTTAATTTTTCTTTCCATTAATAAGCGATCCATAATTGAACCAGCAATTCTATGCTTAGCAAACACGACACCACCTGTCGTATCTTTATCTAAACGATGAATATGACGCACCTTCGTCTCTAAACCTTGCATTTGAAAATGAAAAGCAACAAGATTTGCAAGCGTCCCGGTTCCACCTTTTTCAGCAGGGTGCGTGTCCATTTGCTCTGGTTTATTTACGATCAGTACGTGATCATCTTCGTATACTACATGTAATTCACCATATTCTGGATCTACACCGTACTCTTCCTCAGCAAACATATGGACTTGTAACTTATCGTTCTCTTTTAAAAGCTCATTCCATCTTCTTTGTTCCCCGTTAACCGTAACACCTTTTTCCATACGAAGCTGATGTAATAGCTTTTTCGGTATTTCCCATTCTACTTTTAATACCGATTCAATACTTATACCATTCCATTTAGCTGGAACGGTAATTTCACACCATTCACCCTTTTTCTTTGTTTCCATACTGTTTATCACCTTATTTCTATTGATTCTCTCATTGTAACGGAAAACACACTTTGATGCACCGTCAAAAATAGAGGACAGTCTTATAATAGACTGCCCCTCAAGCTCTAAGTCTTTTCATTTCTAACAATACTTCTTCAGCTTTTTGTTCATACGATAAATCTTTAAAGAAATCCGCCAACCTTTTATAATCATTGTAAGCATCTAATAAATCGTCCATCTTTTCTATTTTCATCACTTGTTGTTTTTGTTTCATTTTTACTGGATAGCGATAACCTGATACTTCTTGTATTTTGTAATACTCATCCTCTACTTGAACGACCTTTACAAGTTCTTCCTCTTCTGCATCCATCGTATACCCGTCAAATTCTCTAAGTAGTTCATAAATGATATGAGTCCATTCATCTTTTGGATAAAACCCTTTTTCTAACCGATAACCGACAATGCGATACATATGCCCATCGTTCTCGGCAAACTGTACTGTATCATTTAACTTAAACTTAAAATAACGAAACATTGCCTTCACCTACTTATTATGTAATGTTCTTATCACATACTATTTGCAAAATGTAGGCTTTGCTATTCATAAAAAATGCTCATCATATTGATGAGCATTTTTTATGATGCTTTTTCTCTTTTTTTTCGAAATGGTAACCACCAGTTCCAGTCTCCAAATAACTTCATTAAGCTTGGTACGAGCATAAGACGAATAATTGTTGCATCAAGAAATATTGCTAATGCAACGCCAAGACCCATCTGCTTTACTGGTAAAATATCAGTAAATGCGAATGCACCAGTTACAACAATCATTATTAAAGCAGCTGATGTAATAATTCTACTTGTTGAAACGAGCCCTTCTAACGTTGCTTGATCGTTATCTCCTGTTTCTTCATAGAGCTCATGAATACGTGAAATAAGAAATACTTCATAATCCATACTAAGCCCAAATACGAGGCCAAAAATGAAGATTGGTAAGACAAACAGAACCGGACTTGCTTCTAAACCGAAATGACCACCTTCAAATAACCAAACAACAATTCCAATGGTTGCACTTAAACTAAGTATATTCATAACAATTGCCTTAATTGGAATGAGTATAGATCGGAATGCAAATAATAATATAACAAAGGTCGATCCAAATATAACAGACATACCAATTACAACTTTATCTTTAATTTCATCTTCTAATTCTTGTTGAAACGTCGTCATTCCGCCTAGATAATACGTAACATCCGTTTCTTTATAGTTCTTTTTAAAGTCACGTACCCACTGTTTTGCAGTCTCTGTACGTGGTTTTGTTTTCAAAAAGATTTCTATCGTCGTCTTATTCCCTTGCGTGTATGCTTCAAATACAGGAGTTAGTTTCGCTGATTCTGGCGACTGCAACATTCCAACAACTTGATCTGCTTTCATTCCAGTTAACCCGTCGTATAAACTTCTTACTTCATGTACTTTCTTATCATCTTTTAACTTTTGAACGACTTCTTCTATCTTTTGTAGACTTTCTTTTTCTTTCATATCTTTTTTCGTCTCTACAACTAATGTAACATCAGCGTGTGTTTTGACAGTTTCATTAAATGCTTCTTCATACTTTTCATATGCAATCCTTGTATCACTCTTTTCAGGTAAAGCTTCAACACCAGGGAACTGCAAATTAGCTGTACGTAACGGTAATAAGCAAATAACAATAAATGTTGTAACAACAATAATCATTGCAATTGGATGTTTCATCACAAATTGTGCAAATTTACGCCATGCTTTTGCCGGCGTATGTGCTACTTGATTCTTTTTTAATATTCTTTTACCGATTAACGATAATAGTGCTGGAAGAAGTGTGAGTGAGAATAAAATACTCATAATGACAACAATCATTCCGCTAATCGCGACAGATTGAATATAATCTATCTTAAAGAAAAACAAACCGGATAACCCAACAAATACGCATAATCCTGAAAATACAATCGCACGTCCTGCCGTTTGATATGTAATTGCTATCGCTTCTTTTACCGTTCGTTTAGCAACTTCCTCTCGAAAACGGTTCACAAATAATAGCGCAAAATCAATAGATAATGCAAGTCCAATCATCGGTGCAACGTTTAACACGAAAATAGATAGTTCTTTATCAACACCGATGAAATACAATATACCCATCGTACTAATAACACTAAGCGCCCCATTCAAAATCGGTAAAATTGATGCCAAAAGACTACCAAACGAAAATAGTAATACAAGAAACGCAATTGGTAATCCAATCATCTCTGCTACTTTTAAATCATTTTGCGTTCTTTCATTAATCTCTTTATTAATTTTCGGAAACCCTGTAGGTGTTACTTTTAATGCTATATTACTTTCTTTCTCAATCTCATCAGCACATTGTAATGTCTTTTCCATTCGTTCCTTATTTGTTTTCCCGGAAAATAAAATTGTCGCATAGCCGATGTCATCTTGTAGCATTTCTTTATTTTGGATTGGGTGATGGAAAGATTCATAGTTCTCTTTCTCTTGAACATTCTTTACAATTTCATTTATTCGCTTTTTAAATTCCTCATGCGAAGCATCTTTATTTTTCTCAAAAACGAGCAGCAGCGTATCTTGAGACTTCTTAAAATCTTTATCTAAAATTTCTTTCGTTTTTTGATAGTCGCCTTCCGTTTGGAAACCGTCACCACCTAATACTCCCGGTAGCTTTGGAGCAAAAATCCCAAGTGCGATTGCGAGCAACAGTAACGCTACAATTACTGTATAACGAAACTGATACAAAAAGGCTCCTAACTTCCCCCACTTATCAACTTTATGTACATTTGTCTTCACACATTTTCACCTACTTTACATAATTCAATTGTCACTTATACTGTATCACATCTTGATATAAACAAAAAACGTCTGGAAAAACTATAATAATAGTTTTTCCAGACGTTTTTCTATCTCTCTTTATTAAGCCCTAATCTCTCAGTAAGTAAACGATGGTAGTAAATCGCGATAATTAACAAAATACCACCTACGCAGTAACCAGCTAAAATATCAGTTGGGTAATGTACATTTAAAATGACTCTACTTAATCCAATCGATAGAATTACTATACCCATCAAAATCGTTGTGACACATTTCCCAGCTACGCTTTTCAAATTAGCAGCAATGATATAAGTAAGAAATCCAAATGTCATAATCGATAACATTGCATGTCCACTAGGAAAACTATACCCAAGTGCATCTAGCGCTTCATTTAATGACGGACGTTCTCTCTTTACAATCTCTTTTATCCCTTTATTCACAAGATGTGTTATTAAAATTCCCATTGGATATACAATCATCGCAGCATAATAACGCTTCTTCCAAAAAACAAGCAAACTTATAACGAGCGTAGCGACTATCCCAATTGCTGATCCCAATTTTGTAAAGTACGAGAAAAATGTAAGCGAACTTTCCGTTTGTAGCCCTCTTACTAATCCACGGACATATGTATCCATCACTGTAACGCCACCTGCATGTACGCGCCAAGCAACAATACCAAATACAGCAAATAACAAACCGATACACATTACCTCATACTGATGTAACTTCTTCTTCAAACGATTTCCTCCTACTATGAAAAAATGCGATTTCTACTTTAGAAACCGCATTTCCTTGCTTATTTACCTTTTGTTTTTAGCTCTGTCCAGTAACGATCATAGTCTTTTAACTTATCGTCTACATCAACAAGCCATTCTGTACGATCTAACTCTTCTTTCGTTAAGAAAATCATGTGATTATCACGGTATTCTTTACTATGAAGAGGATGAGCTTTTTCATTTGGATTACTGTAACCAATTGACTCGTAGTTTTTCACACTTACTTTTTCATCTAGTAAGTAGTTCATAAATTTCTCAGCAAGCTCTTTATGTTTTGCACCTTTTGGAATTGCTAACGTATCAGCCCAAATTGTGCCGCCTTCTTTTGGTACAACATATTCTACATCTTTATTATCTTTTGCGATAAATGCTGCATCTCCAGACCAAACTGTTCCGATCCAAGCATCTTCTGTAATGAATTTTTGTTTAATGTTATCTGTATCAAATGCTAATAAGTTTGGAAGCAGCTTCTTTAAATCATCTGCTGCTGTCTTTAATTGTGCATCGTCTTTCGTACTGTTTGAGAACCCGTGCTTCTTAAGACCCACTCCTAATACTTCACGAGAATCGTTCAGTAACGTTACATGTCCTTTATATTTCTCATTCCATAAGTCCGCCCAGCTTGTAGGTGCTTCTTTCACATACTTTTTATTGTATGCAATCCCTGTTACACCCCAAGTGTACACTAAAGAATATTTATTCTCTGGATCAAACGCAGGTGTTTTAAAATTAGAAACCATATTTTCGATATTCGGGATATTCTTTTTATCTAACGGAGCTAATAAGTCCATTTTCGCCATTGTTTTAACCATGTAATCCGACGGCTGAATTAAGTCATACTTTGCGCCACCAGCTTGTAATTTCGCAAGCATTTCTTCATTACTTGCGTACTTGTCATAGTTAATTTTCACATTATACTTCTTTTCAAAATCTTTTAGCACTTGCTCATCAAAATTGTCAGCCCAACTATAAATATTTAATTCTTCTTTCTTTTCACCACAACCAGCAAGCACACCAGCAACAAGGCTAAAGATAATTGCTGCGCCAGCTATTCTTTTCATTAATTTCATCGGTTTATTACCCCCTTGTACTTTCTATATCGTTCGTATTATAAAGGAAGGTGTCCTCCAGAGTTTTCTTCACCATCTGCACCTTTGTTCCGGAAGATTTCAGATAAAACCATTAATCCTACGATAGCAACAATTAAAATTGTAGAAAGAGCATTAATTTCTGGTGATACTCCGCGCTTAACCATACTGTAAATGTATAGTGGCAATGTTGTTGATCCTGGTCCTGATACGAAGAAACTAATTACAAAATCATCAATTGATAATGTGAATGTTAATAATGCTGCCGAAATAACTCCCGGTGCAATTGCTGGGAACGTTACATAACGAAACGTTTGCCAAGGTGTTGCTCCTAGATCATTTGCAGCTTCTTCTAAGTCACGTCCCATACTTGAAAGACGCGCAGCTAAAATAACAACAACAAACGAAATACTAAATGTAATATGTGCAATAATAATCGTTGTTTGTCCAAGTTCCATTCCTAACTGACTGAAAAGAATTAGTAAAGATAATCCCATTAAAATATCAGGAATTAAAATTGGTAAATATACAAGGCCATTAATAGCCCCTTCGAAACGATATTTATAACGATGTAAAGCAATTGCAAAGAATACACCAAGTACCGTTGTCACAATCGTTGTTATAACTGCAATCGTAATACTATTTACAAATGCATCAATAACATCTTGTTTTTGAAATAAATCTGTATACCAATGGAATGTAAAACCTTCCCACTCCGCATTAATGCGAGAGTCGTTGAAAGAATAGACCATTAAAACCATCATTGGAAAATACAAGAATAACAAAATTAACCAAGAATAAGAAACTAAAAACTTCTTCATCTTTGCCTATTCCCCTCCGTTCTCATTATATTTATATACTTTCGTTGCACGATAATATAAGTAAATTAACAGAACAGAGAATAGAACAACGATAATCGATAACGCAGATCCAAACGGCCAGTCACGTGCACCTAAGAATTGATTTTGAATAACGTTTCCGATTAATGCTACTTTCGATCCGCCCATCACGTCTGATACAACAAACATTCCGATAGAAGAAACGAATACTAAAATAGAACCAGTCGCAATTCCTGACATCGTCATCGGCACTGTTATATTCCAAAATGCCTTTATTGGTGTTGCTCCTAAATCATAAGCCGCTTCTAGCTTACGCTTATCCAGCTGCTCAATTGCTGCATACACTGGTAAAATCATAAATGGTAATAAAGAATAGACCATTCCGAGTATTACAGAAGGAGTATTATATAATAAATTTAACGGTTCACTAATAATGCCAAGCTTTAATAACAACGTATTCACAAGACCTTGTGAACGTAAAATAACAATCCATGCGTATGAACGAACAAGAAAGTTAATCCAAAACGGGATCGTTGCCAATAATAAAAGAATAGAGCGGTATTTGCGGTCAACAATTGTAATTGTATACGCAAACGGATAACCAATTAATAAACATATTACTGTTGTAATAACTGCGATCTTAACAGTTTCCCATAACGTTCCTAAGTACAATGGATCAAATACACGGGATATATTCTCCAGCGTAAATTGCATTTCTACTGTCCCGTAAGCTCCGCGCTGCATGAAGGCGAATCCTAATACGAATACGAGCGGGATTAGGAAGAAAATTAACAGCCACGCGACTGTAGGTAGTGCGAGTAATTTCCCTTTTTTCAATTTAAGGTCACCTCGTCCTCTTGCTCCCAGCCTACATATACATTATCTCCAATGCTCCACTGCGCTGCCTCTTCAGCAGTTTGATATGCCATTAGTAATTCTGATGTTTTCTCATCACGTACATAAAGCTTCTCCATATTTCCGACAAACTCAATATCTTCAATATGTCCAAGATGGTATTCTTTTAAAATTGGTTCTTCAACCGAACGTACTTTTACATTTTCAGGGCGAATTGCTACATAGCCTTCCCCGTTCTTCACAATATTATTTTCACCGATGAATGTCGCAACGAACAATGTTTTCGGCTTATTATAAATTTCTTTCGGCGTTCCGATTTGTTCGATATGTCCTTTATTCATAACGACAATACGATCGCTCATGCTCATTGCTTCTTCTTGATCGTGCGTTACGTATATGAACGTAATTCCTAAATTACGTTGTAAGTTTTTCAATTCACGTTGCAAGTCTTTTCGTAACTTAAAGTCAAGCGCTCCAAGTGGCTCATCTAATAGTAATACACGCGGATTATTTACAATCGCTCTTGCAATTGCAACACGCTGCTGTTGTCCACCAGAAAGCTTCGCAGGTTTACGATTACGGAACTCAAGTAACTGCGTTAAACGCATTGCCTCTTCAGCACGCTCTTTCTGCTCTGCTGCTGATACTTTCTGCATTTTCATACCAAAACAAATATTCTTCTCTACTGTCATATGTGGGAATAGTGCGTAATGTTGGAACACTAGGTTCATATGACGCTTATATGGCGGCAAATCGTTAATTCTTTCATCATCTAATAAAAGATTCCCTTTAGTTGGAGTTTCAAATCCTGCGATCATACGAAGTAAAGTCGTTTTCCCGCAGCCACTCGGCCCTAAAATTGTTAAAAACTCTCCCTCTTTAATATCTAAAGAAAGAGGTGGGATAATCACTTGATTTCCAAAATGTTTTTCAACTGCTTCAACTTTAATAATCTTTTTCATTTTCCCGTCCTATCTACCTTAAATTTTAAATTTTTATATTCATGAATAAATATTTATGTTCTATAGACTATTTTTTGTTTCGATCCAAACAAAAATGGTTATTTAACAAGCGTTCGTTTCTATTCTTTATGTAGTATGTTTGATTCATTTTCGCATGATACATAACGTCGAACAGAAAAACCCCTTCCATTGCGAAGGGGCTATTATCATACGGCTACGCCTACTGATAAACACCATCATCATTTTAACAACTTTCGTATGAATTTTAAAGCACTTTTTGTAGAAGAGTAACGAATTTTCATGTCGAATGCTGTAGATTGGGCTAAAATGCTTTTATAATGTGAAAAAGTCCGAAAACTTTCTTTCCCATGATAACCCCCTAATCCACTACTTCCAACACCCCCAAAAGGTAAATATGGCGTGGCAAGATGATAGACAACATCATTAATACAGCCTCCACCATATGAAATATTACTCGTCACTTTCTTTTGTACTTCTTTATCTTCAGAAAATACATATAACGCTAACGGCTTCGGATGTTGCTGGATTGTGCCAATTACATCTTCTATGTTGTCGTACTCTATGATTGGTAAAATCGGACCAAAAATTTCATCTTCCATAACAGTATCTTTCCATGTAATATCCGCTAGTACTGTCGGTTCAATATGTAATGTATCTTCCTTATAGTTTCCACCAATTACGACTTGACCATCTTGTAAAAATCCACATAATCGTTCGAAATGGCGCTCACTTACAATACGCACATAATTTTCATTTTGCAAAGGTTCTTTACTATACTGCTCTATAATTTCATGTCGCAGTGCCTCAATTAGCTTTTCTTTCACGGAAGAATGCACATACATATAATCAGGCGCTACACACGTCTGCCCCGCATTTAAAAACTTACCCCAAACAATTCTTCTTGCTGTCATCTCTATCTTTGCATCTTTATGTACAATACAAGGACTTTTCCCGCCAAGTTCTAAAGTGAGCGGCGTCAACTGCTTCGCTGCTGCTTCCATTACAACTTTTCCAACGCCAACACTACCAGTAAAGAAAATATAATCAAACGGTTCCCTCAGCAAAGATGTACTCTCTTCAACGCCACCTTCTACTACTGCTACAAGCTCTTCTGGGAATAATTCATCTAACATTCTCTTAAGCACTTTTGAAACGCTTGGTGTTAACTCTGACGGCTTTAAAACGATTGTATTTCCAGCTGCCAGTGCTCCTACAAGTGGTGCAATTGCTAATTGAAAAGGATAGTTCCACGGTGCAATAATAAGCGTCACACCATACGGTTCTGGCACTACTTTTCCTTTTGATCCCAAATGAGTAAGTGCTGTTCGAACTCGTTTCGGTTTACTCCACGATGAAATATGTTTCAATTGAAAGGAAATTTCTTTTAATACATATCCAACTTCCGTTGTAAACGACTCGTGAACTGACTTATTTAAATCTAATTTCAATGCCTGAAATATTTCTTCTTCAAAATGCTGAATGCCTTCATAAAGCTTCTTCAAATTATTCTTTCGCATTTCGATGCTTCTCGTATGCCCTTTTAAAAAATATTCCTTTTGCCTACTTACAATAGAGGAAATACTCATTCACTCACCTTCTCCCACTATTTTTATCCAATTCTTTCATTATTTATATAGACTTCATATATAACAAATTTCTATTCTTAAGGTTACATTATATATGACTTTTTCAGCTATATAAAATTCATTGCTCACAAAAAAACTACCGAAAGAAAATCTCTCGGTAGTTTTACAGTATTAACGATATAAACGAACAGCACCTGCAGAATTATCATCAGCTTGTCCTACTACTTCAAACTTCAGACCAAGCTTCGGTAAAATACGTCCTGCATCTGGAATCTGTTGATTAATATACGTTTTAGAATCATCAAACTTCGGTACACCTGCTAAACCATCATACGTATACGTTCCACGCGTTGGAGATACGACTTTCCAAGCTGGCGTTTTATCAAATGAGAACGCCGCATCTGCGATTTGGAATCGTGTACTACTTTCCACTGTCGGTTTACCATTTAAAGTTCCTACAATTGCTTCTGGATGAGAATCAACTACACCTAGGAAACCGTGTCCTGGATGTACACCAACCCAGTTATCTGTATAAGCTGAATCTGCATACCATACGACCATACCAGCGTTATATACTGGACCACGTGCAAATTTTAACGCGTTATCTGAACCAGCATAGTTTCTCCACTCAACATAGTAGTTATGGCTTTTCTTCTCTGTTCCGTTAGAAACAGCAAAACCATCTAATTTGAATTGTGGCGTACCTTCTGCGTCATCAGAGAATACTACTTTATCATCTACTGTTAATGAAGCATTATCAAGTAAAAAACCATTTAATGCTAAACCACCATCAGTAATGTAATCAAATGTTAATTTTACTTTCTTACCTTTGAACTGGCTTAAATCATATGATTTGTCAATCCATTTTCCATTTGTCGAATCTGCATTTCCACTATTTGCTTTCTCACCAAGTCTTTCAATTAACGTTTGTTGACCATCTTCCGTTACAGCGTGTACTTCAAGGAAATCATACTCTGCTTCAATTTCATATAATGATTTGAAGTCAAATTTTGCAGTCGTTGCATTTGTTAAATCGAACAGTGGTGTTTCCATCTTCGTATGAAGATCATCACCTTTTGTGCTGTAGTAATACTGTTTTCCGAATGCCGGTTCAATTGTTTTTATATCTTTGTCTGGTAAGTTAACACGAATCATACCTGGACGGTTAGATTTCGTAACACTTTGGTCTAAATATGTTGCTAGGCCGATACCTTTATTTAATTTCTCGTAATCTACTTCTACGATATTTGCCCAGTTACCACCGATTGTTTTTTGGAAAAACTCTTTATTTTGTGGTGATAAGCTCGTTGGTGTTGTACCTGCAATTTTACCAGCCCAGCTTCCGCCACTCATGATAGACCAAGCTTGAATTGGCTCACCAGCACCGCTATATTGTGTATCATACTCATCTGGTAAACCTAAATCATGACCATATTCATGCGCGAATACACCAACTGCTCCATCTTCTGGTTCAATTGTGTAGTCGAACGCTGCCATCTTTCCACCCCAATATGGAACTTTCGCTTGTGTACCTTCAATTGCGAATGGTTTTGGTCCAACTGTCCAGCGATGTGACCAAATTGCATCATCACCTAATTTACCCCCACCTGCTTCTTGTCCAACACCTGCATGAATAATCATTAAGTGATCAATTAAACCATCCGGTTGATTTTTATTTCCATCACCATTTACATCATATTGATCAAATTGATCAAACTCTGATAGATCAAGACCGCTATCTACAGCTGCTTTTAATGCATCTTTTACTAAATCACGTGGGCCTTTTGGTCCTTTATTATCATGACCGCCGCTAGCAGCATCTGCACCGTAATCAGCAGCTTTACCAGGAACTGTTAACCATTTTGTAACTGTTCCGTCCACTGTGTAACTACCACCAGATTGCTCTTCGTAATATTGTTTAAACGTTTCAATTTTACTTCCATCATCTAATGTAAACGGCTCGTTGCCGAATAACATTTTTTCATAATGTTCTTTATTAAAATCGTTAGAATACATATATCCAGGCTCTTTGTCGATATTATTATGTTTAAAGTCAGCGTACTCTACAAGTAAAACGAGTACTTTATCTTTACGAACTTCACCGTTATAGTCTTTTTGTTTCGCTGGAGAAGTTGGTACTTTACCATTTAGACCGCCTTTAACTGGGCCTGTCGCTGCAGGTGTTCCTGTTGCAGGGTTATCTAATTTTTCTTTCGTGTCTGCTTTCGCATCTTTCACTTTCTTTAAAAAATCAGATGCTTCTTTCGTAAGTTGATCCCCATTCGGTACTTCTTTCCCAGGATTTTCACCCTTTTTGTTCTCTACATACTTTTCGACAGCTTTCTTTGTTTCTTTCTCTGAAGCTGACGAATCAATTACCCCACGTTTTTTTAGCGCATCTGCTAAACGTTCTTCCGGAATTAAGTGATCATCAACTGGGCTCGTAGCCGTTTTATTCGCAGGCGTTTCAGCATATGCAGATTGAGTGCCAGCCCCGAATGAAAGGCCTAATACAGCTGTTAAAGCGATTGATGACAAAACTTTGAACGGTTTCTTGTTCATCCCTTATTTCCTCCCCTAATAAATAATATGTATTACAAATTGAATTTTATTAAAAATTCAATATTTTTTCAATATTTAGTCATATTATGTAATATTTTTAATATATTTGTAAAAATTTCATAGTTAGCATACGAATATATCACAATTCAACAATATTTTCTGAAAATATTGAAAGTTTTTTATCGAACAATTTATAATTTCCATAGAGGGAGTTTAATGGGGATTTTATCTTTGTTTCATCTACACAATATTTGATAATTCACTATATAAAACACAAAATCCAATTGCATTATCATGTATTCTGTAGCAGCAATTATGACCGATAATTAGGGAGGAATTACATTTGTACAAAGATAAGACAGACGCACTGGATCAAGAATGGATTGATTTAATACTTGAAGCTCTAGATGCTGGTATCGCCATGCAAGACATCGAGCAATTTTTCCAACGTATGAAGCCATCCAGTCAGGCTCAATAGGTTTGTTCTTTTTAACGAAGTTTATGTTATAATAATGACATCATAAGACAACTACATATTGATAGAAAGGTGCGCAAATATGATTGGAGAACGTATAAAACGCCTTCGTTTACAAAAAGGGATTTCATTAACTGAACTTGCCGAAAAAGCTGGCGTTGCTAAATCTTACATTAGTTCTATAGAACGAAATTTACAAAAAAACCCTTCCATTCAGTTTCTTGAAAAGATCGCAGCAGTTCTACAAATTCCAGTTGATACTTTACTTCATGATGAAACAACAAAGGAAACTAACCTAGACTCCGAATGGACACAACTCGTTAAAGATGCAATGAACTCTGGTGTCTCCAAAGAACAATTTCGTGAATTTCTTGAATTTACAAAATGGAAGCAAAATAATAAATAGAAAGAAGTGCTTACAAGTAGCACTTCTTTTTCTTTATAAAAAAAAGCGGGGGATACCCGCTTTTTTATTATTTTTCTTCCCCAGCTTCTTGGTTAGCATTGAATGTCCATTCTAAATTCAATGTATCACCTTGGAAGATATTTTGATCTTTTCCATTATCTACAAATTCAAATTGTACCCATAGATAATCCTCTGTACCAGCTGCTAATCCACCCTTTTCTCCCCACTCAGGAGCAAAGATGTCTTTAGCTAAAAGATCTGGATCAACTTTTTGTAAGTCTGCTAAAGTTGTTTCGTATACAGGCTCACTTTGTTTATCCCAGTTCCAAAGGAATTTTACTTTAACGTGCTTACCAAAGTCTTCACCAGCATTATCACCTTTTGCATCTTTAACAGTATACTTTGTTGCTAATTTAACATCTTTAATAGTTAACGAACCGCTGTTTTGTAATAAGAACTCTTTCTTAACAGAATCCCCTGGTTTTAAATCTTTAATATCTACAAGCGTCTTAGGGTTTAATGTAAGGTCTAACGTCCCAGCTGCAAATGTATTGTTTGATACTTCTTTATCGCTAAAGAATGCAAATGTTCCTCCACCAATTAAAGCTAACCCCAATGCTGCTGATGCAACTCCCATACCTAATTTCTTTTTCAGACTCACAATCAATTCCCCCTAGCTTTTTTTTATATTTTTATCACTTATTTTTCAATAAGAGATGTAAAGAAAACTATATTAGCTTAGCTAATATGTGTTCTTTTTTAAAAACCTTATGTTCATTATAACGAACAATCCTATATAAACACAACACATATTTATTAATATTTTCAGTTATTTTTATTTCTCAATATTATTTAGACTTTTCAGAAAAAATGATGATAATTTATAACTTTTTTCACACTCAAATCATTTAATACTATAAGAAAAAAGAAAAACAAAGAGGTGAGGGCTAACGTTCCCTCACACTCGTATAAATATTACTAGTCTTGCTTATTCGTTCACTCTCTCTTACACCACATTCTTGTTTTCTAGCTGTTTCACTAAAGCAGTTCCTCCGCTTTCTTCTGCTCTTCTAGCTTTTTCTGTTCTTCCGCTTTCTTTTGCTCTTCTACTTTTTTCTGTTCTTCTACTTTTTTCTGTTCTTCTACTTTTTTCTGTTCTTCTACTTTTTTCTGTTCTTCTACTTTTTTCTGTTCTTCTACTTTCTTCTGTTCTTCGGCTTTCTTTTGTTCTTCTACTTTCTTTTGTCCTTCCGCTTCAATTGCAACGTTTAATTGTTGCTGAAGAGCCTGAATTTGCTCATCAATAGCTTTCAAGCTAATTTCTTTCTCAATATAGTCACGCTTCTCTTTGATACTGCGAAAGCCTTCATTTACATATATGGACACTTGCTGCATCGACTCATCTTTATTTACCTTTAATTCTTCTTGTATTTGATTGTAAGGAGCTTCTATTTCAGTATATACATTTTGCAGAGCTTCCTTCTCAGCAACAATTTTCTCACGCCCTTGTTGCCATACAGAAATCGCCTGTTTTATTTCTTCAATAGAAGTTGCTTTCGATTTCCCCTTCATCGTTCCATACTCACGCTCAATAAACTGTTTATGTTTCTCAGATTGCTCTTTTAACGTATTAACTGTTTTCGGAAATATAATTGCTGTAGAAAGCGTCGCTTCTACTTTCGTTTCATGAATGAACGCCGCTTCTGTATGCGTCATAATTTGAGATCCTAAATAAAACGTAATAGAACACATACACGGCAATATAAGCATCTTTTTAAAATTACGCGGTCTTTTCAGCATCTTAATCTCTCCCATCGAACATTACGTTCTTTATACAGAACATTATCTATATTATAGTAAAGAACTATTAAAATTGATAGACAAATACTAGAAAAATAGAAAAAGGGCTATCCATGTGATAGCCCTTTTTATTATTATCTTTCTTCACCTGCTGTTTGTTGTGCATCAAACGTCCAATTTAATTGTAACTTATCGCCTTGGAATTGATTTTGATCTTTTCCATTATCAACGAACTCAAATTTCACTTTGAATTTATCAGATTTACCTGCTGAAATACCTTTTTCATCCCAGAACCAAGCCGATAAATCATTATCTACAGCTGTAAGTGTGTCACCTTTTAATTTATCTAAAGTAGTTTGTTTCACAATTGTCTCATGCTTATCTACATTTTTTAAGAATGTTACTTTAATATGTTTACCAAAATCATCTTTATTATCTTTCTTTACATCTTCTACATTATAATCTGTTTTCAGTAGAACCTTTTTAATATCTAAAGAGCCTTTATTTTCTAGTTTAAATTCTTTTTCAATTGTATCCCCAGGCTTTAAATTCGATACGTTAACAACTGTTGATGGATTTAATGCTAAATCCAGTGTTCCAGCCGCAAATGTATTGTTTGACACTTCTTTATCACTGAAAAATGCAAATGTTCCTCCACCAACTAAAGCTGCTCCTAATACTGCTGATGTAATACCCATTCCTAATTTTTTCTTTAAAGTCATGTCCATATCCCCTTAATATATATTTGTTAACTTCCTAAACGGAAAGTATAACCAAACGAACTAGACGGATTGTTCTACTTTTTTATCTTTCTTTTCTCCGTCAATGCTACGAATAGCACCAAAAATAGAAATAGCGGAATAACCAAGCAAAAAGACTCCTGGAATAATAAGAAGTAATGCTGCTCCTGCTTTCGAATTCGCATAATTCAGTAAATAACCAACATATGGAACTGTAATATCTGCATACTTTCCAACTACATTTTCTGCAAGTACTGGCTCTAAATCTGGTCCGTTGTTGTTATCCCCTTTTGTTTCATACATTACTTTTCCATTTGTATCTTTCACACCGATAATACGGTGAGTGATAATTTTTTGATCTTTCTCTTTAAAGGTAATAACATCACCTTTTTGATATTTAGAACCATCTTTGTTTGGTTCTATTGCAATGATTGATCCTGTTAAAAACGTCGGCTCCATTGATCCTGAAAGAACGCTCTTAAATTGATATCCCATCACTGTCGGATCACCACCGCTTGCTTTTGAAGAAATAACTACAAAAGCTAAAAAAACCATCAATGCAAATAAAACAAATGAGATCGCGTTGCTAATTATCTTCCATATTAATTTCATCGTCTCTCTCCCTCTCCGTTGTTTTATATTATTTGAAGTATGCAATATCCATTGCGTTCTTTAACAAGAACACAAGTAAATGATATAACGAACTTTAAGTTATTGCAATAAGAAAATTTACAATTATTAGTTATTTAAGATATATAAAAAAGACTGTGCCAAAATTTTACACAGTCTTTTTATTAGTAATTTATTTACCTTCTGATTTCATTCCTTTTGTATTTCGGCGCAACACTACATATAAAATTGCTCCAAATAATACAATCGCACCTATCCCAACACTTATTACTTTCATATTTGAGTCTTTTACTTCAGGCATAGTTGTATCTTTTTTAGGCATCGCAAAAGTGACATCTTCTGTTGAAAGAACATTTACCGTCGCAATTGTTTGATTATTTTTCGTAATATCAACTGCACCAACTACCTCACCACGATGTATTCCTTTATGATATAAAGATTCTTTATCTAATGAAGCCGCCCGGAAAATAGTTTTCACATTTTTCCCTTCATCTTTCTTAAGCATAAGCTCTGCACTTTGTTCCAACTCAGAATTAACATCTTTATTTAAATATGTTGTTTTTTGATGCCAATTATGTTTATCAAGCACCATTTGCTTCGTAAATTGACCGAAAGAATAGTCCGCCATCTGCTTCAAATCTTCATAAATTTCAGGTCTTTGAGAAGCCATTACTACGCTTATAATACGATTTCCATCTTTCTCATTTAATAAAACAAGTGTATTACGCGCTTCATTCGTAAACCCTGTTTTACCGCCAATGCTATATGGATTTTCAAAAAAATTAGATTTATTAAAAATAGACACCGTCTGCATAGACGTCGTAACTGTCGTTCTTTTCGTATTCATCGCTTGTAAAATTTCAGGATACTTTTGCACACCCTTCGTAATCATAGCCATATCATACGGCGTCGTATAATGGTTCGGATCATGTAATCCATTCGGTGTTACAAAGTGGCTATCTTTCGCCCCTAATTGCTTCGCTTTCTCATTCATCATATTAGCGAAATTCTCAACACTCCCGCCAATCCGCTCCGCAATCGCATACGACACATCATTCGCACTCAGCACCATTAAAATCATAAGCGCAGTATTTCTATTAATTGTCTCTCCAGGTTGAAACTCAATTTGATAATTACTCTTCTCTTGATCTAATGCTAATTGTGAAAATGTAAATTGATCCTCTGGCTTTGTATGCTCCATGAGTAAAATCGCTGTTAACACCTTCGTCGTACTAGCAGGATATGCTCGGTGATATGCGTTTTTATCATACAAAACATCTCCTGTTTTCGCATCAATTGTCGTTGCAAACTGACTAAAAACATTCGGTCCTTCCGCAGGTGGTGGTGCAACTTGTTCTGGATTTACTCCAATATTCGTCTCAGCACGCAATGTTATGGGCGTCAAAAAAAACGAACAAATAACTGTAATAAAAACCAAAATTTTCTTAAAATTTACCATATGACTCTCCCTTTTCCATTTACTCCTTAACAAAATAATAAATCTACCAATCATATGTAATTTGTATTATATTGGAAGAAATTTCACTATTTTTTACTATATCATACTTTTACGATAAAGAACATAAATATACAATAAAAATAAGAAGGAATTACTCTTTCTTATCCTTCTCATCAATCAACGAATCTATTAACTTTTGACTAGCTTCCTCGGGCGTAATCTCATCTGTTATTCCCATAAACGACCAACCTTTAGAATCGACCCACTCAACAAACTCTTGTAAAAATTCATCATGTGTAACATCCACATCAAGAATCGATCCATTAATCGAAATCGTTCTATTTTTAGACACGCGCATCTTGAACGTTTTTCTTACCATTACAACTTTTCTCCCTCTACTTCTGAATATTTATAAAGTGAAACTTTCATCAACCCTCACGAATCGGACTTTTACGGCCATTCCAACCCGAACCTAACTTCTTTACTTTTGCTGAATTTCGAGGTAAGGGATCTTACTGCCCGCAAATAGCGAGATAAAATAATCATGTATCTCTGTTATACATGATTTTCAGTAAATTGTAAAAAGGATATATTGGCCAATTTAAATAGCAAAAATAAAAATCTCTTACCTACGTAAACGTAATACGACATACAATCGCTCATAAATTATTAAATAAATCCATAAAAATATACACTTTAAAACATAATTGAGTAAGCCATTCTAGTCTTTTGGAAGATATTATCTAAAATAGTATACTAAACGGATAAAGGATATTTGAATAAAGAAACTGAGGCCCTCTATTTAGCTGGATTCTTAAGTTGTAGACTTAAAGACTGATGCCTGAATTCATATTTAATTTCTATTTCTGTACATCATATCGTAAGAAAGAAGGTAGTACTGTGAAAACAACAGAAAATTTTACTGACAGGGCCGATATATATGCAAAATATCGCCCTAGTTATCCTAATGAATATATTGATTACTTGCTTTCAGCTAACCAACTGAAAGGGAATCGGATTGTGGCTGATATTGGTTCAGGTACGGGGATATTTAGCCACCAGCTGCTTGAAAGTGGTTTACATGTTATTGGAGTTGAACCAAATGATGATATGAGGAAGATCGCTGAGCAATCGTTAAAACTATATTCTCGTTTTCAATCCATAAAAGCAACTGCTGAACATACCACTTTAAAAGAAAATAGTGTAGATTTAGTAACTGTTGCCCAAGCATTTCATTGGTTTAATAAAGAGGCTTTCAAAATCGAATGCCAACGAATTTTAAAACAAAAAGCAAATGTTGCACTTGTTTGGAATAGTAGAGATTTAACTAGTCCACTTATTAAAGAGAACGCAGAAATTTGCCAGAAAACCTGCCCAACCTTTAAAGGATTTAGCGGTGGAATAGATGAAACTCCAGAAGTATTTAACAGCTTTTTTAAAGATGGAAAGTATGATTTTAAAGAATATCAAAATGATTTACTTTTTGATTATGAAGGGTTTTTGGGAAGGAATTTATCAGCATCTTATGCTCCGAAAGAAAATGACGAACAGTATAAAAACTTTATTTTTCTCCTATCAGAGCTATTCGAAAAATACAGTAAAGATGGAAAAATTATTCTCCCGAATTTAACGCGAAGCTATCTAGGCAATGTATAAACAGCCTGATACAAAGAGACTTTGAACGGAATTAAAACAAGCCTAGCCCCTTCCTGAATGTAGAAAGAGGTTAGGCTTGTTTTGCATTTTACCACATCAAATTCAAATGACTTTCGTACAATAAAGTAGAATATATTAGAAAACACCTTAAACTGAGGAGGAACTCAATGGCGCATTGTACGTATTGTAAAACGAAATGGAAAGTAAAAGATGTATGGTCAATACTCGTGACATTTGAAAAAGATTGTACGTATTGTTTTGGGAGGCAATATCTATCAAAGAAAACAGTGAACGCTATGCCAGAACTTATAAGCTTACCTTTACACTTCTTGTTCCCTTTTCTTGTTGATTTGAGTGATGAAGGTCCTTTGGATTGGTATCGGAAATAATATAACCTCTACATCCAAAGACTACTTTCTACTAAATTCGCTTCTCATCATTATCCCTTCATACATTACTCTCATAATCGCTTATACTTTCCCTTTTAAAGATCCCATAGCTCAACAGGAAGAGCGTCCCCTGAACAAATTTTATCAATTATGACTAAAAAAACAGTGATATATGTATACTGTTAAACATAAAAAATTAGCATTAGGTTCCAATTAAATATTAATTGAAACCTAACACTACTTGTATTCTGTAATTCAGAATACAAGTAGTGTTTTTATTATGCATTTTTGCATACAGTATTGTTTTCTCTTGTAAATAGATAATAATGGTATATAATAAAATCAACGTTTTACCAATAAAAGGTAATAAAGAGTAGTGGGATAAGCAAATACCCAAAACGTATTAACAGATTTATTCTATGTAAATCATGATACATATATGGAATCAAAACTATGAAATTTTATGTAGAGATTAGATTACTACAAGATGAAAGATTCATAGCGAATAAACTTAAGGAAAAAACGTTCCATTAGATTAATGTGATATCTATCGAACGAATTGAGAATATACTTAGGGGGAATTTCAAGTGAAAACATTTAGTAAAGTATTATTAACAGGAGCTTTAGCTTTAGGCGGTTTAACAGCTATGAACATTGAAACACCAAAAGCACATGCTGACGAATGGGATGGTTGTCATTACATTTGTGGTCCTGGTGAAACGGTGAACGGTGTTACAGTTCAGGTACACTCTACACAAGTTACTTTTGGTAACAGCGTAATTGCAAGAATTACAAATGACCGAGCTGAAGAAATTCATTACAATGTCAGCCTTGAAAAGAAATATGGCGATAGATGGGGAGAATTTGAAACCAACTTCCGTTGGCAAAATCAATGGGTCCCAGCTGGAAGCAATGATGAAATTGCAACTTTCACAGGATATGGCGATGATATTTATGAGGATGGAACATATCGTTATAAAGTCGAAATAAAAGGCGCTGACGGTTCTATTGATACAATTTACACAGCAGGAATGACAGTTACAGGACGATAGCTTATGAACAAGCTCCATTATTTATGATTGTATTTTTGAAAATATCATTGATAATTGCGTTGATATTATTATTAAAATAAGCTCTTCGGGGCTTATTTTTTTATACAAAAATTAGAATATAAATATTCAGAAAATTACATCTTTACACCATTAAAGTTTGTTGCTATTATAGGAATACATCAAATGTTACAATACCCAACAAATTGTACAAATCCTCCGATTACACGAATGAAATGAAAATACATTGCTGATGGTAACATTTATAGTTGGGATCCCGTAGCTCAGCAGGGAGAGCGCCACCTTGACAGGGTGGAGGTCGTGAGTTCGAGCCTCTCCGGGGTCATATAAAAAAGAGACACCATATCAACCTTCTACGTGATATAGTGTCTCTTTTTTATCTCATTCAATTACTTCCCACCAAACATCTTCTCCAAAGACTTTGCATTGGCAAACAATACTTCTTTCAAGTTATCGTCAGCAACGATTTTATAGTCGTCATCTTTGTCTTTCTTTAAGTTCAATGTAACTTCGCGAGTTGCCATTGCTGCATCTTTATCCGTTAAGTTTTTGATGATAGTTGAGGTCATTGTTTTTTCGATCGCTTTTTCAGATTGTTCTTTGTCTTCGCTAAATGCGCTAGCGAAGGCCATTGGCATAACTTCTCCCACTGCTTTTGTTACAGCAACGGATAGATCAGCAGATGTAATTTTCACTTTCACTTCTGCTTTGTCATCCTTTTTCGATACTTCTTCTAGCTTTTCAAATTTAAAGTTCTTTGTAATTGCACTTAGCATTGCTTTTGCCTCAGCATCATCTGTTTTTTCATTTAGTTTATTAAATTCCTTGTCACTCTCAACAAATGTACGAGCTTTTTCTATATCACCTTTTTGTATCGCTGTTAAAAATTCTTCTGTAGTATCTTTCGGATTTGCACACCCTGCTAAAACACCTGCTGTTGATCCTACTACCATCATTAATAGCAATAATTTCTTTATCTTTTGCACGCTCATTCTCCTCTTATCTTTTCTAGTAAGTCAGCATCATACAATATTATGAAACTGACATTACAAACATTTTTTAGTATAGCATTTATATGATTCGTTTTCTATTAATTCCCAAAAGATAAAGGGCCTTGCAGCATTCCTACAAGGCCCTCTTCTATCAATCTGTATCCGTAGCACAAATGAACCACATTTTCTGTTCCCTACTATCTAACACCATCCAAGTAACATCCCACGCAACATCGTAAAACCAATCTGTCCAAGGGCGATAGCTTTCGAACACTTTAATATCTTCGTATCGATCTTGGAACATATATTGACATACATTGACTGCTAATTGTTTTGCGATAACTGGTCGTTCCTTAAACCCTTCATATGCTCCGCCCCACAAAATTTGCGCAGCAATGCTACCATCAAGCATAACTGCCAGCTGCTCTTTAAAACGAAACTTATATTTGTCTGATGTATGTATTTTTAACTCTTCTAAGTTATTGATTATGTCTAAAGAGTTGAAGATTCTTCTAAAGAAGTGCTCATGTCCATCTTTCGAATGTGGTATTTCTTTAAAAAAATTTTCGTTATGCACTTTAAAACAGCTTATTATTGTTCCACCAATTAAGTTTTGTTCCTTAAACGTGTTTATAAGTTGCTCAACAGATGAGTCATTCGTGTCTATTTTTTCAAACGTTCCCTCTTTCCATCTCATAACGCCCACTACTCTCTATTAAAAATTTGTTTCTTCATTATAAATAGCAAAATAAAAACCAGCAACTTTAAGGTTGCTGGCTTAGCTCTTATTCATATTCGAAAAAACAATAACAACTGCTCCAAACAAATAATGCCCTACTACCATCCACATACTCCAATCAAAAATCATAAACGATAACCAAAGCGATATATTAATAGCAGTAAATAATAAATATAAAATGAAATCTCTCTTTTGCATTGCTCCTCTATTCATCAAAATGTAAACGGCACCGATAGGAGGAAAAGACAAATATTTTTCTTAACGACCACGAATACTAAATTACTGTCTACAAAAGATTCTCCTTTTCATCACAATACCTGCTTCGACATCGGCCTCACTACCCTATATTCATCACTATAAGCTTCCTTTATGATTAAAGGCGGATATTCACTTTTTTCTTCCTCAATCATTGTGAATACTTCTGTTTTCTCTTGTAATGTATTAGATTCTCTATTTTTAGTAGGTTTTTTACTTGTTTTAATTTCCCTTGTTACTTCGCCAAGTTTTCGCCCAACTTCTTCTACTTTGGCAGGTTCATTCGTAACATAATATTCTTGTTCGTCCCATACTAATATAGGTGGCACTTGTTCTCTTTTGTTACATATTATATAAGTAGTACTAGCTACAAGTAGTAGACAAGTTAATAAATAGAAGATAGTTTTTTTATTCATATACTACACTCCTTATCTATCATTTCATTGGATTATATAATATAAGTTATTTATAGTAAATGGAATTAATGGTATTTTTTAGGTTGAATAATATAAAAAAACCTTACCGAAGTAAGGTTCCGTTTTTACATTCTATAGTGACTGACTTATTAAAACAATCATTACAATAATCGCTATAAGCATAACAACTAAACAGGCGATTAATTTATAAAATCCTCGTTTCGTTAACGTCCCGCCTTGAACGTCTTTACGAATAAATAAGAATACGGCTAAAAATAATACAAGCCCAATGCCAAAAGCATACATCATTTGCATATGTTAATCTTCCTTTCTCTCTTCCATCTTAATATCTTTTTGATAAAACAACAAATGAGATAAAAACTGTACTCATCGTAAGTGCCATAAGTATATTTAATAATTCAGTAGCAGAAAGTGTAAGTATTTTTAAGTTTAAGCCGATAGAGAAAAGAAGATAATATGCCGTTAATGCAAAAAAGGTTACAAACATTCCCTTATAACGAATAAGTTTCATTCGCTCGTCTTTTTCTTTAAATTGCGGGTGCAAGTAGCTTAGACAGAAACTCATAATCATCATCCCAAGCAATGGATACGTTATGGTTGGCGGTGCAGAATGCGTCATTATACCTGTTAATATCATAAATCCACTCATAAATAGAAAAATAATCCCCATAATTACAAAGTACTTTTGTGAATAATTCATCCCTATTCCCCCTCGTATATTAATATTTAAGCCCTATCTCAGGCTTAGTTTTACTCTCTAATAAGAGTCCAGTAATAAAGAAAATACTTGGACGTCTCAAGATATTTCTAGATAATGGT
>NZ_JAKUFX010000007.1:0-97005 GCF_022663635.1 Bacillus cereus group sp. BfR-BA-01356
TATCTAGAAATATCTTGAGACGTCCAAGTATTTTCTTTATTACTGGACTCTTATTAGAGAGTAAAACTAAGCCTGAGATAGGGCTTAAATATTAATATACGAGGGGAATTAAGATGAAAATTTTCTTTTTACTAGGTTGTATTGCAGCGGGGCTATCTGTTGCATTAGGGGCCTTTGGAGCACACGGTTTAGAAAATAAAATTTCTGCAAAAATGTTAGAAGTGTGGAAAACAGGCGTTACATATCAAATGTTTCATGCAGGTGGACTATTCGTAGTTGCTTTATTGATGGATAAGGTTCAATCATCACTTTAAACTACTGCTGGTTGGCTAATGGTAGCTGGAATTATTATGTTCTCAGGTAGTTTGTATGCATTAAGTACGACAGGTATTAAGTTCTTTGGTCCAATTACACCTCTTGGTGGTGTAGCGTTTATTGTGGCGTGGATTCTAGTAGGGACTGCAGTTGTAAAAGGATTATAAAAAAACAAAAGCTGGCATTTGCCAGCTTTTTTTATGGTCTTGGAGTATAAGTTGCTTGTTGACTAGGTAAATACGTAATTTCTTCTGGAAATTCTACGTAATCTAAGTAGATCATTAGTAGTAAATAGCGTTTTCCTGATTGCGGTTCACTAATAACGATATGGTCACGGCCAGCTGCTTCAATAATACCTGTATAAGATTGTGTGCCAAGGGAACTGCCACGTTCATAGGTCATTACAACCGTAGCTTGCTTACCTTTGTTTAAACGAAGGATATTTTCAATATAGGATTGCTCTAGAGGTAACATGCCTTGAGAAATTGCATATTGAGCTTGCGCAGCTTGAGCTGTTTGTTGTTGCATCGCTTGCTGCTGTTGTTGAGTCATTTGTTGCGGTTGTACATAAGTTCCAGATGGTTGATAAAAACCTGTTCCATAGTACGGATTTTGTTGCTGTGCCATTCAAAAATCCCTCCTCATTTTTATTCCTTAATATACGCTAGGGCAGTCTCCAGCAGATGGCTGGAAGAAGCAGTGCTTTTTAAAGCGACCAGAGTTTTGTTGGTTATACCAAGTTGGTGGACATGCACCTTCAGGTCTAAAGAACCATAAGGCAAAGTTGGCAGGCCAAAAACGTTGCCCTTGAATGGTCCGTCTCGCTAGGGCAATATCTTGTTCGCGTGCCCGTTGATAAAAATATCCTTTTTGCGTTGCTTCAAAACCGCCGGGGTTTTGATAAACCATTTGACGTAAATTACGAATGCTTTTAAAGTCTAAACAATTTCCGCGGACACGATTTACCCCAACGTTTCCGACCATTAACATTCCTTGTTGCCCTTCTCCTTCGGCTTCAGCACGCATCAGTCTAGCCAACAACTTTACATCTTCTTCGTTATAAGCAATAACGCCCATTATGTGTCACCTCTCTTTTTGTAATACCTTTTGGAAAGAGGTTTATCCCGCATTAACGGGCAGTGAGACTCCTGCCCTAAAATTTGGTTGAAGTAAAGAAATTAGATGGGAGATCAAACTGCCCGTAAACGCCCGATTAGTTCAACTAATAATCAGCGGGTGATTCCCCCACTGATTAAAGTTTCACTTTATCTCTAGATGAAGTGTGTAACAATTACTAGTTCATACGTATGAGGAAAAGGACTCAGATATGACAACCAAACGAAGTTTTACATTGAGAGTGGAAAATAAAAAAAGCTAGCGTGAGCCAGCTTTTTTATTAAAAAACTTTAGACCATAAGTTTGAGAAGAAATCACCAATAGAGCGCATTGTTAACACAAACCAATTTGCTTTTTCAACTTCCTCTGTCGTTTTTGCAGTAACTTTCATACTTTTACTACCGTCTAAGAAACCATATTTATCAGTTGATTCTAAAGTAATTGAGCCTACTTTGGTATCTTTCTTAATAGGAGCAACTAAATGTCCATCTTCAGAAAGAGATTTATCTAATTCAGTTCCAATTTTATAAGGCTCTTTGCTACCTTTTTTCGCAATTACTGTTATTTCTTTTTCGGGTGCAACAGTTACTTGGTCTTCTTTCCCTTTTACTACAGAGATTGTATTGTTTTTATTAACTTTTAGTTTTTGTTTTTCAAAGTTATTAAATCCATATTCGATTAATTCACGAGATTCCGTGAAACGTTCATCCATTGATTTTGTTTTAATAATAACCGAGATAAGACGTACATCACCCCGTTTAGCAGTAATGGTAAATCCGTATCCAGCTGTATCAGAACTTCCGGTTTTTAAACCATCAGTACCTTCATAAGCGAAAGCAGCTCCTGGTAACATCCAATTCCAGTTTTCCATACGAATTGGTTTTGGGTGATTGTCTGGGAAGTTTCTAAATCTTTGTTTTGTATCCTCTAGCATTTCTGGATACTTTGTAATCATTGCTTTTGAAAGCATACCCATATCACGAGCTGACATAGAGTTTTCTGCATTTGGATCAGTACCCTCAGGATGTTTTCCTTTTAAGTCAGCGTTATTTAAGCCAGTAGCGTTTACAAATTTATATTTCTTTAATCCTAGCTTTTTAGCATGTTCATTTGCAAGATTTAAGAAGTTTTTCTCACTTCCTGCAAGAAGTTCTGCTAAAGCAATACTAGATCCATTTGCAGAGAATATAACAATAGAATGATATAATTCTTTTACAGTATATTGACGTCCTTTTTCGAACGGTACATTAGAGAATTCATTATTACGAGAGACTTCATAAGCGTAATCAGAAATATTTACTTTCGTATCCCATGTGATTTTTCCTTCTTTAATTGCTTCTAAAACAGCGTAAACAACAATTAATTTTGACATACTAGCAATAGCTAGCAATTCATCTGGATTTTGCTCGTGAAGTATTTTTCCTGTATCTGCATCAAATAAAAGTGCAGCCGCCGCCTCAATATGTATTTTTTCTTCCGCATGGGATGTTGTTACTCCTAAGGAAGAAATTGACAATACAAGCAATAGTAAAATAGACAAGATTTTTTTCATATAGATTATCACCTTCGCATCGTTATTTAGCATATAGCTCGTATCATTTTAGCATATCTTTACATATAAAAAGGTTACAATTTTACAAGAAATTTGAAAAAATGTTGGTTTTTCTTCAAAAGTGCAGAAAAAAGGAGATTTTTGAGGATAAATATAGAGAAGAATAAAAAAAGGAACGAATTTCGTTCCTTTTCACCATTTATATGTGTAAAAATTTCTCTACTTTTTCGTCTTGTAAAATGTTTCCAACGAAGAATGTTCCAAATTCACCATAACGAGCACTTACTTCATCGAAGCGCATTTCGTATATAAGTTTCTTAAATTGAAGAACATCGTCAGCGAATAATGTTACGCCCCATTCGAAATCATCGAATCCAACAGATCCTGAAATCACTTGGCGTACTTTACCTGCGTATTGACGACCAATTTTACTATGGCTGTACATCATTTTTTTACGTTCTTCCATAGGAAGCATGTACCAGTTGTCATCACCTTGGCGACGCTTATCCATTGGATAGAAGCAAATATGATTTGCTTTCGGTAATTCAGGATATAAACGAGCTAAAATTTGCGGGTTTTGGTATGGATCCTCATCAGCTGGAAGGTAGTTGCTTAATTCAACAACAGATACGTAAGAATATGCAGGAACCATATATTCAGCTAAAGTTGTTTTATTCAATTCTGTCTCAATTTCATTTAACTCTTCCATTGTTGGACGTAAAATCATAAGCATAATATCAGCTTTTTGGCCAACAACTGTATACATTGCGTGACTACCTTTTTTCGCAGTAGCTACTTCGTTCCATTTTTCAACGACATTTAAAAATTCAGACACTGCTTGTCCGCGTTCGTCGCTAGATAATGTTTTCCATGCAGCCCAATCAATAGAACGTAAATCATGTAAACAATACCAGCCATCTAACGTTGTTGTTGCTTCACTCATTCTATTCACCTCAGTTAATGATAGTTTTACACGTTAACTATAGCATATATAGTTTTAAAATCATCTATATAAAACCTTGGCGCATAAAATTGTCACATTTAAGTGTTTAAGCAAGGTGAATTTAACGGCTGAATTTTATGAAAATATAATCATTTTTATTTTATCTATTTTTTGGGAGCTATAAGTTTAAAATATAGAAGAAAAGCAGTATTCTTAAAGATAGAGTTTTTTTAACATATGTAGGAGGGTTTATTCGTGAGCAACTTATTTACAACAGTAAAAGAAAAAGTTCAAGGAAAAGGCATTTCTATCGTACTTCCTGAAGGAACTGATGAAAGAATTTTAGGCGCTGCAGAGCGTTTAGCAAAAGAAGAGTTAGTAAAACCAATCTTAGTTGGTAATAAGGAAGAAATTAGCGCAAAAGCTGCTAGCATGAATTTAACATTAGCAGGCGTTGATATTTACGACCCAGCTACATACGAAGAAATGGATGCAATGGTAGCATCTTTCGTTGAACGCCGTAAAGGTAAAGCGACTGAAGAAGACGCTCGCAAAATCCTTAAAGACGAAAACTACTTCGGTACAATGCTTGTATACATGGGCAAAGCACACGGTTTAGTAAGTGGTGCAGCTCACTCTACAGCTGATACAGTTCGTCCAGCACTTCAAATTATTAAAACAAAACCAGGCGTTACAAAAACTTCTGGCGTATTCATCATGGTACGTGAAGAAGAGAAATATGTATTCGCTGATTGCGCAATTAACATTGCACCAAACAGCCAAGATTTAGCTGAAATCGGTATCGAAAGTGCGAAAACTGCTGAGTTATTCGGCATTGATCCACGTGTTGCTATGTTAAGCTTCTCTACAAAAGGTTCTGCGAAATCTCCAGAAACAGAAAAAGTTGTAGAAGCAACTCGCATTGCAAAAGAAATGGCTCCTGAGTTAACTTTAGATGGAGAATTCCAATTCGATGCTGCATTCGTACCATCTGTAGCTGAGAAAAAAGCTCCAGGTTCTACAATTAAAGGTGATGCTAACGTATTCGTATTCCCAAGCTTAGAAGCTGGCAATATCGGCTACAAAATCGCTCAACGTTTAGGTAACTTCGAAGCAGTAGGACCAATCTTACAAGGCTTAAACATGCCTGTAAATGATCTGTCTCGTGGATGTAACGAAGAAGAAGTGTACAAGTTAGCTTTAACTACAGCAGCTCAAGCACTTTAATTCTATAATGAATTGAAATAAAGACCGTCGCTATTATAGCGACGGTCTTTATTTTTCTAAGCCAAGTGCTTTATTATTACGATCAATAATACGTTGTAAATTCGTCTCATATAAAGGAATCTCGTCTATTGTTAATTGAGATGTTGTTAACTTTGGAGCGAATTGCTGCAATGTTTTTAAAAGACGCATCATTAAATCTTGTACTGTAATGGTTTCGCCAAGTAATTCTGAGAGTGAGGCCATCGTACTTGGTACAATTTCAGGGTACGTAAAGCGTGTTTCTTCCCCTTGAATTGCTAGGTTGTAGAAATCACGAACGAGTGCGGCACGCTCAGAGCCACTTCCGGTAGCACAGAGGTAAATTTGGACAGCGACACCCCCGCGAATACGACGTTGTGAAATACCAGCGAATTTTTGATCGCGAATACTTAAGTCATAACTACCAGGACAGTAAGAGCCAACAATTTCTTTTGCCTCGATAGTAACGTCGTAATCCTTTAACATCTCCTTAATCAAATGCCACATTGTATCGTATCCAAGATCGATATCGATACCTTTTTCTGTTTCTTGAAATAAAAGTGATACATTTAAAACACCTTCATCAAGCACGACCGCAAGCCCGCCAGAATTACGAACAATGACATTGAAGTTGTTTTGTTTTAAAAAAGAAATACCTTCTTCTAAATGCGGAAGGCGTGAATCTTGAATGCCAAGGACAATTGTATTGTGATGAACCCAAGAACGCATTGTTGCGGCTGACTTGCCATTTCCAATGCTTGTGCATAATGTGTCATCCATTGCGAATGACTGAAGTGCATGGAATGTTGGTCCTAAACTAGATTGATCTACAATGCGCCACTCTGGCTGAGATAAAATGGAACGGGAATTGCTCATATAACTAACCCCTTATCTTTAAAATGACAATCTCTATTATAGCAAAAAATGAAGAATGGAGTTTTCTCACATATAAAGGGGGAGCTTAGAGGTGAAATAATAAAAAGGATGCATTACATGCATCCTTCTTATTCTGCAATTTTTTCTAAATTACCGTTTCGGTCCATTCGGAAAGATGTTTGAGAACGTTCTTCGTCATCCATGACTGCCAATTTACGAGCACGGTTCATAATGTTCATAAGTGTTTCGTAATCTTCTTGTACAGTATGAGATTGCTTTTCTAATTTTTCTAGTTTCTTTTCTAGTTCCTCATTCCGAAGGATTTGTGCTTTAATTTCTTGTTTCAATCTCGTATTCTCGTTTTCAAGAGCTGTCACTTTTATATTTGAAGATCCGACTGTTTGTAAAAAATAAATAACATCTTGCATTGTCATAGAGCTTCTTGCAGCAGGAGCAGTAGATTCTTGATATGGAATAGCTTCTTTATATTGTACGATTGATTCTTCTTGTACTAATTCTTCATAATCAGTTATCGAATCTGAAGCTGGTGGTGTATAAAGTAAACGTTTTTTCGCTTGTTCACCGCTTGCAGCACGCATTTTATCTTTACGATGTTTTTTTGCTAGTTGAAGAGCTTGTTCATAGCTATAGCGAACAACGGCATTCCAGCGGAAACCACAAGCAGCAGATGTACGATTTAACTGATCCCCTACTTCCTCAAATGCATTTAATTGCGTACTTCCTTCTCTAACATGACGAAGTACCGTTTCAGCAAGTAATAAATCATCCTCATCTGTCCAAGCATCTTGTCTTACTTTCATAGATTCAACTCCCTTTCTTTTTATGAACTTCCTATTTTTATAATGGGCAAAAAAATAAACTTTTATACAAAGCTTTTAAAAATATGGTAGATTTCGATGAAAGGTAAAAATTTTCCCATGAATGGTGAGCGCTTCTGTAGGAGAGCATATAAATATGTAGCAATATGTAGAGAATAGGCTTTGTAGGGAAACTTGCAACGAGCTTCAAAGAGCGGTAAAATACCATTTAGTGTTTATTTTTAAATGTACTTGAGAAAAGTTTAAAATAGAGGAAGTGTTATATAATGGGAAACGAGTTTCGCGTGTGCGATGACTGTCAGGCAACGAACGTTAAAACGTTAGTTCCGAAGCTAAAAAAAGTAGATTCATGTGCAACGATTGAAGTTGGATGTCAGTCTTACTGTGGTCCTGGTCGTAAAAAATCATTCGCATTTGTAAATAACCGTCCAGTTGCGGCTCCAACAGAAGATGAGTTAATCGTGAAAATTGAAGCAAAGTTAAATAAGTAAGAAAAAGAAGAGTGAAAAGATTCCTCTTCTTTTTTTATGCCCATAAGAGGAATGGTTTATTCTGCGAAAGTAATCTTGTGTGGATGAACGTTTTCTAAAGGATGGACATAACTTTTGTATTAAAATTCCAGTTTATATAAATTTATATTTCAAAATAATGGTTGACAGTCTTTTAAAGCGATAGGTAGAATAGAAGTGTCTGATTCTGAGAATCATTATCAGGGAAATAACAATTCACCTAATTTTTTTATTACTATTTGAGAATAAATTTCATTTCAATAAATATATGTTGTTGGTTAGGATGGTTGAGGGATGGAAGCGAGCGCAAGCAGTATAGAACAGCAAGAAGAGAATGTTAAAGAGATTAAGAGCAGACCGCTCATCGCTTCTATTATTTTAGTAGCGGGTACAATTTTGTTAGCTTTAAGCATGGCAGTTTCTATTTCTTTTGGGGCTGCAGATATTAGTTTAAAGACTGTATGGCAAGCTGTATTTCAGTTTGATGGATCTATTACACATCATAACGTAATTCAAGAGCTTCGCATGCCTAGAGCAATAGGGGGCGTAGTTGCAGGTGCCTTTTTAGCGGTATCAGGAGCAATTATGCAAGGTATGACGCGAAATCCACTTGCTTCACCATCGTTAATGGGGATTACAGATGGAGCTGTATTTGGAATTGCAATTATGTATGCATTTTTCCCTAATTCACCTTATTTAATGTTTGTTATCGCATCTTTTATTGGAGCTGCGTTTGGTGCAAGCATTGTATATGGAATTGGATCTTCTTCACCAGGTGGATTAACACCTGTGAAATTAGCTTTAGCAGGTGCAGCTATTAGTGCTTTATTAGGGGCAATTTCATCTGGAATCGCATTGTATTTCAATCTTGCCCAAGAGGTGAGTATGTGGAATGCAGGCGGAGTCGCTGGAGTGAAATGGCAAAGTATTAATATGTTAGTGCCAATTGGCCTTGTTTGTCTTTTTATCGCAATTATGATGTCGAGATATATTACAATTTTGAGCTTCGGTGAAGAAATTGCAATTGGACTTGGTCAAAATACGACATTGATTAAATTTATCGGAACAGTACTTGTTCTTGTTTTAACGGGTTCCGCAGTTTCCATGGCAGGATCAGTTGGATTTGTTGGTCTTGTAATTCCGCATATGACTCGTTTCCTCGTAGGCTCGGACTATAGATGGGTTATTCCATGTTCTGCGGTCTTAGGTGGGCTGTTAATTGAATGTGCAGATATGTTATCTCGCGTTATTAACCCGCCATTTGAAACGCCAATTGGAGCAATTACAGCGCTAATTGGGGTTCCATTCTTCCTCTACTTAGCACGTAATGAAGGGAGAGGAAAGATGTGAGGACGAGTGTCTTAACAAAAAAGAACATTTCTATATTAACGATTTTAGTAGGACTAATCGTTTCTATATTTCTTATTAGTTTAAATACAGGAACTTTTAAAATCCCGCCAATGGACGTATTAAAGTCATTGGTTGGACTAGGGGCTGAAGATCAGTCTGTTATTTTATTTGAATTCCGTATGCCGCGTATGGTAATTGCTATACTAGTCGGATCTGCTTTAGCTATGTCAGGCGCGATTTTGCAAGGTTTATCACGAAATCCGCTTGCTGATCCAGGTATTATAGGTATTAATGCTGGAGCGGGATTAACAGTTGTTATATTCGTCTACTTCTTCTTCGGAAAAGTAGGGACTGGTACATTTTTATCTGTATTCATTCTTCCATTCTTCGCACTAGTTGGAGCGATATTAGCAGCGGTAATTATTTATTTACTAGCATGGAAAGACGGCGTTTCATCGACTCGATTAATACTAGTCGGTATTGCCGTTGCAGCTGGATTTGGAGCTGTTAGTTTAATTTTCTCTATGAAGATGACATCTAACGATTTTCGTTTTGCTACGATTTGGCTGGCGGGAAGTCTATGGGGGACAGATTGGAAATTCGTATTAAGTGTACTTCCATGGATGGTTATTTTCTTACCACTTGCTATAAGTAAAGCACACATATTAAATGTAATGAACCTAGGCGATTCTACAGCAGTTGGCCTTGGTGTAAACGTAGAAAAAGAAAGACGTAAATTATTATTTATTGCAGTTTGTTTAGCAGGTGCATCTGTTGCTGTTGCCGGCGGAATTGGCTTTATCGGTTTAATGGCCCCGCATTTAGCAAGACGCCTTGTTGGTGGTAAACATCAAATTATGTTGCCCACAGCTGCGCTAATAGGAACGTTTTTACTTTTATTCGCAGACGTAATTTCAAGAAGTGTACTAACAACTTCAGAAATACCAGTCGGTCTTGTTATTTCTGTAATTGGTGCACCGTATTTCATTTATTTACTTATGAGGACAAAATAAAGGGAGGCTTTTCGTATGGCAACTTTAGCGGTGGATGCGGTATCTGTTGGCTATAATGAAGGTTTAATTATTGATGGGTTAACAGTTGAAATTCCGGAAGGGAAAATTACAACAATTATTGGACCAAATGGTTGTGGGAAGTCCACATTATTAAAAACGGCGTCTCGTATTTTGAAGGCAAAGCAAGGTACTGTTTATCTTGACGGAAAAGCAATTGAGAAACAGCCAACGAAAGAAATTGCAAAGAAAATGGCGATTTTACCACAAACTGCAGAAGTGCCAACGGGTCTTACTGTATTTGAGCTTGTGTCATATGGAAGATTCCCTCATCAAAAAGGGTTTGGCACGTTGAAAGAAGAGGATTATCGCTACATTAACTGGGCACTTGAAGTGACAGGAATGAAAGAATTTGCGAATCGTCCAGCAGAAGCGCTATCAGGCGGTCAACGTCAACGTGTTTGGATTGCAATGGCTCTTGCACAAGGAACAGAATTACTTGTATTGGATGAACCAACGACGTACTTAGATATGGCTCATCAATTAGAAGTATTAAACTTATTGAAAAAGTTAAATGAAGAAGAAGGTAGAACGATTGTTATGGTTATCCATGACTTAAATCACGCTTCTCGTTTCTCAGATCATATGATTGCATTAAAAGCAGGTAAGTTAATGAAACAAGGAACGCCAGATGAAGTTATGACAAGTGAAACACTTCGTAACGTATTTGAGATTGAAGCTCAAATCGTTCCATGTCCAGTAAACTGTAAGCCAATTTGTTTAACATATGATTTAGCGATGATTAGTAATCAATTGCGTAAAAAAGCATAAGTAGAACCCCCTCGTGAAGAGGGGGACTTCTAATGGACGTTGAGCTTCTTATATAAGAATGGGAAGTTGAACGCCCGTTAGAATGGGTTATTAACAACAATTAATAAACATATATTAATTAATTGTTATCTTTGTTTCTTATAGTTCGTTGTAACTTATAAGATAAATACAGCTAGAAGGAGTGGGAACATGAAGAATTTTAAAATGGCACTATTAGCAATGGTACTAGTTGTGACTTCTGTACTATTTGCAGCTTGTTCTAACAAAGAAGAAGAAAAGAAAGCAGATGCAAAGACTGAAGAGCGCACTGTAAAACATGCAAAAGGGGAAATTAAAATTCCTGCAAACCCAAAGAAAATTGCTGACCTTAGTGGTTCAACAGAAGAATTATTAATTTTCGGTATGAAACCGGTTATTACTGCTAATACATCTCAAGAAAAAATTGATGCACATATTGAAAAGAAACTAAAAGACGTTAAACCAGTTGGTTCTGCTTGGGGCGATAAAATTAACATCGAAGCAGTAGCTGCTGCAAAACCAGATTTAATTCTTGTAAATAATCGTCAAGAAAAGATTTATGATCAATTATCTAAAATTGCACCAACAGTTATGTTAAATACTCCATTAGATCAATGGCGTCCAAAATTTGAAGAAGTAGGTCAAATCTTCGGTAAAGAAAAAGAAACAAAAGAATGGTTCAAAAAGTATGATGAAAAAGCAAGCAAATTACATGACAAAATCGTTGCTAAAACTGGTGAAGCAACATTTATGAAAATGGCTGCATATCCAAATGCTTTCCGCGTATACGGTGACTACGGTTACGGTAGCGTAATCTTTAATGATTTAAAACTACCAGCAGTTAAAGGTACACCAACTGATAAACCGTTAGTACAAGTACAAAAAGAAGCTTTAATCGATTACAACCCAGATTACTTATTCGTGTTTACAACTGGTGACGGTTCTCAGCGCTTGAAAGAATTCCAAGAAGAATCAATTTGGAAAAACATGAACGCTGTTAAAAACAACCACGTATTTACAATTAAAAATGAAGACTTAAACAAAGGTTACTTCCCACTTGGGAAAGATATGATCTTAGACGAAGTTGCTGAATTCGTTTTAGGTAAATAATGTATAAAGGAAATCACTTTTACTTCGGTAAAGGTGATTTTTTCTTTTTATAAAGGGAATTAATACAGTCTTTCATTTCTTTCTGTTTCTCATTTCGTTTATAATATAAAGTAAGAATGTAGTAAAGAAAGGGGGATGTCGGAAAGTGGTATATTTAAACGACAAACTCAGCGAAACAAAAGTGTTTAAAGACCCAGTACATAAATATGTGCACGTGCGTGATCGTGTTATTTGGGATTTAATCGGAACGAAAGAATTTCAACGCTTGCGCCGTATTAAGCAGCTTGGAACGACATTTTTTACATTTCACGGTGCAGAGCATAGTCGCTTTACTCATTCGTTAGGTGTATACGAAATTATTCGTCGTATGATTGATGATGTGTTTGATGGCAGACCAAATTGGAATGCTGAAGATAGATTGTTATGTTTATGTGCGGCATTACTTCATGATGTCGGCCACGGCCCATTTTCTCACTCGTTTGAAAAAGTATTTTCATTAGATCATGAGAAATTTACGCAAAAGATTATCGTTGGCGATACGGAGATTAATGATGTATTAAGTCGTGTTGATAAGGAGTTTCCACAAAAGGTAGCAGATGTAATTGCAAAAACGTCTACTAATAAATTAGCGATTAGTATGATTTCGAGTCAAATTGATGCGGATCGTATGGATTATTTATTAAGAGATGCTTATTTTACAGGCGTAAAGTACGGAAACTTCGATATGGAACGTATACTGCGTGTAATGCGTCCGTATGGGAATCAAGTAGTCATTAAAAATAGTGGTATGCATGCTGTTGAGCATTACATTATGAGTCGTTATCAAATGTATTGGCAAGTATATTTCCACCCGGTAACGCGAAGTGCAGAAGTTATTTTAACGAAGATTTTACACCGTGCGAAATCACTGCACGAGAAGTATTATACATTTAAAAATCATCCTGTTCATTTCTATTCTTTATTTGAAGAAGAAGTAACAGTAGAGGATTATTTAAAGTTAGACGAGAACGTTATGTATTACTACTTCCAAGTATGGCAGGAAGAAGAAGATCCAATTTTAAGCGATTTATGCCGCCGTTTTATGAATCGAAATCTATTTAAATATGTAGAGTTTACAGATAAACACGGTTTAGATAATTGGATGGAATTAAGTAGTTTATTTAAAAAGATTGGACTTGATCCGGAGTATTATTTAGTAGTTGATTCAACATCAGACTTACCGTATGACTTTTATCGTGCAGGAGAAGAAGAAGAGCGTCTACCAATCCTACTTCTTATGCCAAACGGAGAGCTTAGAGAGCTTTCACGTGAGTCGGATATTGTTGAGGCGATTACAGGTAAGAAAAGAACGGATCAAAAGCTATTCTATCCACATGATTTAATCTATGAAGATGGAAGAAAAGGAAAATATAAAGAGAGAATTATTGAGTTGTTAGAAGGAAAGAAATAAGAAGCAGCTAATGGCTGCTTCTTATGAAAAA
Source organism: Bacillus cereus group sp. BfR-BA-01356 (assembly GCF_022663635.1). Taxonomy (NCBI): domain Bacteria; kingdom Bacillati; phylum Bacillota; class Bacilli; order Caryophanales; family Bacillaceae; genus Bacillus; species Bacillus cereus group sp. BfR-BA-01356. The sequence continues at coordinate 13,196 of NZ_JAKUFX010000007.1, forward strand.
ACTTGAAATTATTTGTCGCTTAAGCGTTTTCCGCCAACTGCATAATGGTTTTTAGACATTTCTTCGATGAAAACAACGATGTTTTCTTCAGGAGCACCAGTTGTTTCGCTTACTGCTGCTGTTACTTTCTCAGCAAAAGCTTTCTTTTGTTCTTCTGTGCGTCCTTCTAGCATTTTCACTGTTACGTATGGCATGTACAATCGCTCCTTTTATGTAAGTTACACTCTTATTATAGCGGATTATGGGGAAGAACAATCGAAAAAACAAATAATTTCTTTTTTGACATATGGAAGAGGAGATGAAGTATGGATCAGTTATTTAGATATCCATTGCACGAAATTCCGTTAGTAGCAATGGCAATTATTATTGCACTATCCGTTCATGAATTTGCACATGCATATGTTGCATATAAATTTGGGGACGATACAGCAAAGAGACAAGGGCGTTTAACGTTATCACCGATGGCCCATTTAGACCCTATCGGTTTGATTGCAGTATTAATTCTTGGATTCGGTTGGGCAAGACCAGTTCCTGTTAACCCATATAACTTTAAAAGACCGCGTCTGGCAGGTATATTAGTTTCAATTGCAGGGCCGATTAGTAACTTAATTTTAAGTGCAATTGGTTTAATTATTTGGTATAGCTTATTAAAATTTGGTGTATTATACTCAATTCCATCTGCAGTGGCAGATACGTTAGCTCAATTTTTCCAGATTTTTATTATGCTGAATATCGTTTTACTTGTATTTAACTTATTACCAATCCCGCCACTTGATGGATATCGAGTTGTGGAAGATTTAGTGCCAGCAAATATTCGCGCGAAAATGACACAGTATGAAAAATACGGGGCAATTGCGTTATTAATTCTCGTTATTACACCGCTTAGTAATTATACAATTCAACCTATTTTTCAGGTAGTTATTCCGCATGTATTTGTATTTTTAGATAGCATCATTGCGCCTATTTTTGGCCTTTTATAATTTTTAAGTGAGGAGGATTTTACATATGACAGAGAAAAAGAAAAAAATCGGTTTTAATATCGTGAAAAATGATTCAACAGATGGACATGGTGGATTTGGTGTTGGGGCATTAAGCTTAGAAAACATTTCACCTGTATTTGTTGATGTACTAGAGAAGACTGCATTCGTTGATATCGGTGCGATGCATGCGCGTAGTACAGTAGAAAAAGGTATTAAGTTTTTAACAAATAAAGATGAAGTTCCAAATGGAAAACCATTTTGGCTTGTATGGGTAACAATTGAAAGAACTGCGACAGGTGCGTATTACGCAGGTGTAACAGCTTGTGAAATGACAGTTGACCGTGAGATTCGCCGCGGATATAAATCACTTCCAGAACACGTAAATAAAATGGATAAATCATTGAAGCGTCACATTATGGTTGACCATATGGATGAATCATCTAAAAAGGTACTTGGTACGTTCTTGAAAGAACATAATGAAGCGATTTGGAACGAATCTAGTGAAGAATTGCGCCGTGCATTATTAAGTGAATAAAAAATAGCTGACGGGTGCCCGTCAGCTATTTTTTTTACCAAGGAAGATATTTGTTCCACCAACTTGTTTTTTTCTTTTCTTCAGTCGTTTTTTCAAATTCTTCTTTATCATCGACGTGATCCATACAATATTCAGTCGGTTCGGTACCTTTAGCGAAATACATTTTCACAGAAATAGGACAATTTTTTGTAGCAATTTTACCGTTCTCTGGATTGATATTAACCGCTACGACGTCACTTGGTTGTTTAAATTCTTTTTTAGGCTGTCCATCTAAGCCTTTCTCCATCGTATCAGTCCATATTTTCTTCGCATATCCTTGTTCTGCTACGTTTGAAATAGATTTAGGTTGATCATATCCGACCCATACACCTGTTACGATTTGCGGAGTAAATCCGATCATCCAACTATCCGTTTCAGTAGAACCAGATTTGCCGGCATATGTTCTTGATAATTTTGATAACATCGATTGGCCAGTTACAGCAGCATAACTGCTTAGTTTCTTATTAAACATACCAGTCATCATTTCTTCCATTACAAACGCTTTGCTCTTGTCGAGAACTTGTTTACTCTCTAAATGAGCATCGTATAATATATTTCCTTCATGATCCATAATGCGGCGAATGAAAGTAGGTTTTACTTCTTTTCCACCGTTTGCGAACATGCTATAAGCGTTAACCATTTCAATTGGTTTTACTGGTGATGTACCGAGAGCTAGAGAAGGTACATCTTTTAATGCACTTGTAATTCCAAATTGTTTCGCTGTTTTTGCAAGCGCGTCATCTCCTAAAAACAAATTCGTTTTCACAGCATATATGTTATCAGAGACTGCGAGAGCTTGTGCCATCGTTACGAAATCATCGGCATAATAATCTTTATAGTTCTTCGGTTTATACTTTGAAACGCCGTCACCTAAGGTGAATACAGTATATTCGCTTTTTAAGCGCGTAGCAGGCGTGAATCCTCGTTCTAATGCCGCATAATATAGAAATGGCTTAAATGTAGAACCAGGCTGACGAATGGCCTGTGTAGCCCTGTTAAATTGACTTGTAGTATAATCGGTTCCGCCAACAAGAGCAGCCACTTCACCTGTCGTTGGATTCATAGAGACGAGAGCAGTTTGTATGTTTGTTGTGTCAGGTATATGATCCTTTACAGCTTGTTCTGCTACAGCTTGTAGTTTAGGGTCTAGCGTTGTATAAATTCGTAAGCCACCTCGTTGTAAAGCTTGTTCGTCTAATCCGACATCACGAAGAAGCGAAGCTTGTACAGCATCTTGGAAATATGGTGCGACCTCTGCTACTTTTTTCGTATCTAATGAGGCAAAAGTTAGTGTTTCTTTCTTCGCTAAGGCTGCTTGTTGCTTCGTAATATATCCTTGCTTTACCATTTCATCTAATATGAGAGCTTGTCGTCCTTTAGCACGATCCTCTTTCAAAAAGGGAGAATAGACACTTGGCCCTTTCGGGATACCTGCCAGCATACTAGCTTCTGCTAATGTTAACTCTTTTGCCGTTTTATCGAAATATAGACGGGACGCAGCTTCGATGCCATAAGCGCCATGTCCGTAATAAATTGTATTTAAATATCCTTCTAAAATATGATTTTTATTATAGTTTACTTCAAGGCGGATAGTGTACATTGCCTCTAACAATTTTCGTTTCCACGTTTTATCATGATCTAAATACAGATTACGCGCGTATTGTTGTGTAATTGTACTAGCTCCTTGTACCTTTGCCATCGCTTTTAAATCAGCAACAATTGCACCTGCAATCCGTTTCAAATCGAAGCCGTGATGTTTATAAAATCTTTGATCTTCAATAGAAAGGGTCGCTTCTTTTACATAAGGTGAAATTTCATTAAGAGAGACATTGTAACGTTTTTGAATTTCGTTACTTTGTCCAATAACAGTATCATCGTTTGCGTAAAAGACGCTTGTTTGCGGGACCGCAACAGGAGGAGGTCCCATAATTTTTGCAACTATAATAATAACAAAAAAAGAAAAAACGAAGAAAAGGACGCACGAAAACATTGCGGTGAAGAAAAGACGTTTATATTTTTTAAGTTTTGGATTCATAGTTTGATCCATCTTTTTTCAGCCCCTCATTAATACAAGCGTTATTGTATTAGTATTGAGGGTTTTCGTTTATTTTAAACAATGAAATTTCGAAAATAAAAAAGCCCTTTCCATTAAGAAAGGAGCTCAAAGGCACGTGCTGGCCAATCGGTAATGATGACATCTACACCATAATCAATCATAGTTTGTAAATCTTTGTATTCATTAATTGTATATGGACGGAAAACATATCCTTGCTCTTGTGCTAACTGCACAAATTCTTTCGTTAATAACTGGAAGTTTGGATGTAATCCACTTGCTTCTCTATGTTTTGCTTCGGAAATTGGATCAGCAAGTGGTGTATCATATAAAATTGCTCTTGGGATTTCAGGAGCAATTTCTGCTAATAATGAAACAGAGTCATGGTTAAATGATGAAAATACAATTTGATTAGAAAGATGATATTCACGCACAAGTGCAACAGCTTTTTCCTCAATATTTGGGTAATGAATAACATCTGTCTTTAATTCAATATTTAGTTGTAAGTTCGTTGTGGAAAGCCAAATGAAAACCTCACGCAACGTTGGGATTTTTGCTTCATGGAAAGAAGGGTCTTTATAGCTACCAGCGTCCAATAATTGTAGTTCCTCTACCGTTTTTTCAGAAACAGGTCCAACGCCATTTGTTGTACGATCGACGGTTTCATCGTGAATTACGACAAGTTCACCATCTTTTGATAAGTGGACATCGAGTTCAATTCCGTGAGCACCAATGCGTTCTGCTTCTTGGAAGGCAATTATCGTATTTTCGGGATGTGTTCCTTTTACTCCGCGGTGAGCGAAAATAAGTGGTTTACTCATGTGAAATTCTCCTTATTATCTCTTTTCTTTTATTATGAAACTGCTTTAGGGAAAATACAATTGAATATGACAAACATTTACAAAAGTCTAACAGTTGCAGAAAAGTTAACGTTAACGTAAAATATAATAATCAAGTGAAGGGAGGAATAAACATGTATAAAATTGATGAAGTAACAAAGCAAGTCGGTTTAACAAAACGTACACTTCGTTATTATGAGGAAATTGGTTTAATTCATCCCCCAGAACGTAGTGAGGGAAATATCCGTCTGTATACGGATGAGGATATTGCCAGAATTAAAAGAATTGTAGAAGCGAAAGAAGTGCTAGGAATCACACTTCAAGAAATGCAGCATTTCTTATCACTAAAAGAAAGAATGGAGCAAAGAAGAAATAGCGAAAACCCTCGTGATCGTGAAGTGATTCAAGAAATTAAAGATATGCTTGAAAAACAAGTGCAAACGTTAGACGAAAAAATGGAGCAAATGCAACGTGTAAAGGCAGAACTAGAAGATAGTTTACATCGTGCAGTAACATTTTTAGAGAGCACAAAAGGAGAGTAATCAAAATGGAGAGCAAACAAAAACTAGGGAGATTGATTACAGTGGTGGCTACCTTCCTTGCCTTTTCGGGTATAGGAGTAGTCGACCCAATTTTGCCGATTATTGCAGAGAAAATTGGTGCATCGCATTGGCAAGTTGAAATGTTATTTACCGCTTATATTTTAACGATGGCAATTATGATGTTACCAGCTGGTATATTTGCATCGAGATTTGGTGATAAACGGATGATGACAATCGGTCTTGCGATTGTGACTGTATTTGCGTTTATATGTGGTATGTCGCAAACGATTGCTCAATTATCTCTTTTCCGCGCTGGATGGGGATTAGGGAATGCGATGTTCTTCGCGACGGCGATGACTTTATTGATTGCATTAAGTAAAGAAGTTCATGAAGCAGTAGGATTATACGAAGCAGCTATCGGCTTAGGTATGGCTGGCGGACCGTTATTAGGCGGGATATTAGGTGGTCATTCTTGGCGTTATCCGTTTTTCGCGACGAGTATTTTAATTTTCTTAGCATTTATTTTAGTATTCTTTTTTGTAAAAGAACCAGAACGAAAAGTGAAGCGTAAGGCTGCTGGCGTAGGGGAATTACTTAACCTGGTGAAGTATAAACCATTTATGCAAGGTGCCATTTCAGGGATGCTATACTACTACGGATTTTTTGTCGTGTTAGCATATTCACCACTTATTATGCATTTATCAGCTATTCAATTAGGCTTTGTATTTTGCGGATGGGGACTCGCGTTAGCTTACGGTTCTGCAATTTTAGCACATAAGCTAGAAGGGAAATATGAACCAAAAACATTATTGAAGGGTAGTTTACTCGTATTTGCGATTTTCTTAATTGCACTATTCTTTGTGAAAATTATGTGGTTACAAATTACTCTTATCGTTTTATCAGGGTTGGCATCTGGCTTAAACAATGCATTATATACAAGTTATGTAATGGATATTTCACCTTATGAAAGATCTGTTACGTCAGGTGTTTATAACTTTGTTCGTTGGTTAGGTGGTGCGATTGCTCCGATTTTATCAGGAATTATCGGTCATACTGTTTCACCACAAAGTCCGTTTTTAGTAGGTGGAATTGTTGTGTTAGTTGGTTGTATTATGATCCTAATTCCAATTCGTAAACCATTAGAAATAGAGACAAAAACCCTTTCTTAAGAAAGGGTTTTCTTTCCTTTTACGTTGCAAACCCTTTCCACACATATGTTAGAACCCTCTGACTAAAATATATTTTCGGTATTTTTGTACTTTTAACTATACATTTTGGATGTTTTGTTTTATTTTTGTTAGGGGACATTAATGATGTCCCTATTATAAATTTGCATTGAAAGGCGTGATTGTACGATGGAACTATGGTTCACTGAGAAACAAACAAAACATTTTGGGATTACGGCGCGTATTAACCGCACATTACATACGGAGCAAACAGAATTCCAAAAACTTGATATGGTCGAAACGGAAGAGTTCGGAAACATGCTTATTTTAGATGGCATGGTTATGACAACAGAAAAGGACGAGTTCGTTTATCACGAAATGGTAGCACACGTACCTTTATTTACACATCCAAACCCTGAAAACGTATTAGTTGTTGGTGGCGGTGATGGTGGTGTTATTCGTGAAGTGTTAAAACACCCAAGTGTAAAGAAAGCAACTCTTGTTGAAATCGATGGAAAAGTAATTGAGTACTCTAAACAATACTTACCATCAATTGCAGGCGCATTAGATAATGAGCGTGTAGAAGTAAAAGTAGGAGACGGTTTCCTACATATCGCAGAAAGCGAAAATGAATACGATGTAATTATGGTAGATTCTACTGAGCCAGTAGGACCAGCAGTAAACCTATTTACAAAAGGCTTCTACGCTGGAATTTCAAAAGCGTTAAAAGAAGATGGTATTTTCGTTGCACAAACGGACAACCCTTGGTTTACACCAGAACTAATTACAACTGTGTTTAAAGACGTAAAAGAGATCTTCCCAATCACTCGTTTATACACAGCAAACATTCCAACTTACCCAAGTGGTCTTTGGACGTTCACAATTGGATCTAAAAAACATGATCCATTAGAAGTAAGTGAAGAGCGTTTTCACGAAATCGAAACGAAATACTACACAAAAGAATTACACAATGCAGCATTCGCATTACCGAAATTTGTTGGCGATTTAATTAAGTAAGAGAATTGTATCAAACAAATAAAGTGTAAGTAGCTCATTTAAGGTGTTTGTCCAGAAGACTTGAACATGCTAGCTACTTACACTTCTGTAGAGAAAATCGTCTTCTTGTTGTTAAAAAGAAGACCCGGTAAATCGAGAAAGAGGAGCAATTCGCTCCAAATTTGAGAAATAGTGAAAGGTTGGGATACCTTAAGTTCCACATAAGGAGGAAAAGAATATGCGTTTTGATGAAGCTTATTCAGGTAAAGTATTTATTAAAAGTCATCCAAGTTTTGAAGAGTCAAAGGTAGTTATTTATGGGATGCCTATGGATTGGACAGTAAGTTACCGTCCGGGATCTCGTTTTGGCCCTGCACGTATTCGTGAAGTATCAATCGGTCTTGAAGAATATAGCCCGTATTTAGATCGTGAACTAGAAGAGGTAAAATATTTTGATGCGGGTGATATCCCATTACCATTCGGAAACGCACAACGCAGCTTAGACATGATTGAAGAGTATGTATCAAAACTTTTAGATGCCGATAAGTTTCCACTAGGTCTCGGCGGTGAGCACCTAGTGTCTTGGCCAATTTTTAAGGCAATGGCAAAAAAATATCCGGATTTAGCAATCATCCACATGGATGCTCATACTGATTTACGTGAATCGTATGAAGGGGAGCCTTTATCCCACTCTACACCAATTCGTAAAGTGTGTGATTTAATTGGTCCGGAAAACGTATATTCTTTCGGAATTCGTTCTGGAATGAAGGAAGAATTTGAATGGGCGAAAGAAGTAGGTATGAACTTATACAAATTTGACGTATTAGAACCGTTAAAAGAAGTATTACCGAAACTTGCTGGCCGCCCAGTCTATGTCACAATCGACATTGATGTATTAGACCCAGCTCACGCTCCAGGAACAGGAACGTTAGAAGCTGGTGGTATCACATCTAAAGAATTATTAGATTCCATCGTAGCAATTGCAAATTCAAATATAAATGTAGTTGGAGCAGACTTGGTAGAAGTAGCTCCAGTCTACGACCATAGTGATCAAACACCAGTCGCAGCAAGCAAATTCGTGCGGGAAATGCTGCTCGGTTGGGTGAAGTAAAAGCGGAATCGGCTCGCCCAGAATGTGAGGGGGATGGAGCTTCAGACATAGAGGCGTTTTTTGCCTCGAAGGAAGAAGCGAAGCCACCGATCATTCTAGCCGCTGCAGCTAGATAAAATAAAAGTGAAGCCGACTGTTTAGGCCCAGTGGCTAAGGTTCTTTCCTGCAAAAGGCGCTTTTTGCCTCGAAGGAAGAAGCGAAGCCACCGATTATTCTAGCCGCTGCAGCTAGATAAAGTAAGAGCCCTCTATATGATTAGAGGGCTCTTATTTTGTCGTTAGGTGCCGGTAAGTCGATATATTAAAAAAATCGCTGATATAATTCGAGTTGCGCCGATATATTAAAAAAACCGCCGATATAATTTCATTTGCCGTTACGCGATACAAAAAAGAGCTATTCCTAAACGATGGGAATAGCTCTTTTTCTTATGCAACCTTCTCTTCCGAAGTAACTCCGCGAATTTCATCAGCAGAGCGGATCGGATATTTACGGAACACAATAGATCCGATGTATCCGACAATAGTGGTAACGATTCCACATAATATAGCAGCAATTGTTACTTTTACAACGTCATTAAATCCGAATAAGACAAGAAGTCCTGGGATTGGTGATGCTGTTCCTGGTGCATTATTAACGAGCTGGAACAGAGAGGTAATAATACCAGCAAGTGCACCGCCAACGAAGTTTGTCGCATAAATTGCAATCGGATTTGCTGAAACAACATCGGCTTGTGTTAAAGGCTCGATTGCTACAGCAATTGTATCTTTCTTTGAACAAATTTTTAAGCGTTTAAAGAAAATAAAGTTCATTGGGGCTGAAGCTGCTACAGCCAGACTACCAATTGCCATTGGTAAACCTGTTAATCCAAGCATTGCAGTTAGTGCCATAGAACTCAGTGGAGAGGTAGAAATAACTGTTATTAATCCACCAAGCATAATACCCATAATGATAGGACTTTCTGTAGTTGCAACTGAAATCATAGAACCGATTTTACCAAGTGTGGCGTTAACGAGCGGATCCATAAGCATTGCCATTCCGCGTGAGATTGGTGCAGCGATAAATAGGATTGCTAAAAATTCCACACCAGCTGGTAATTTCTTTTCGAGAAATTTCACGACGAAGGCACAAACGTATCCAGCGAAAAATCCTGGTAAAATACCGAATCCACTAGTAGCGATACCAATTAAAACAGCATATACGGGGGAAACACCGATTGCTAATGCGACTAAAATCGCTGCTGCGACACCGCTCATACTACCGGAAGCTTCTCCTACTGATTGTAAAAAGTCATTATGAAACATTTCTCCACCTATATAACGGTGAAATGCTTCAATAAGAAAACTTGCAATTGCTGCATTAGCTAAAGCACCCATCGCCTTCATTCCGTAAGGCGCACGGTAACTGAAAAGTGTAAATAGACAAAGTACAACAAGTAATAGTGCTAAACCTTGCAAGATAGCCATTTGAAAACTGTCTCCTTTGATTTTTGTAATAAAAATTCGTATCATTCAATAATAATATAAAAGTGTATGAAACGGAAAAATTTTTTCTTGGGAACTGGCTGTAAGAAAAAATCCCTTACAATAATGTAAGGAAAGTGTAAGACTTTTAGATAGAGTATAGTATGCTCTTTTCCGTATAATACAAGTATAGATATAATACTAGCGAGAAAGAAGTGCAAACAGGAGGTTCATGTATGAAATTGGTAATTAAAGTTTTAGCTGTATTCGCCATTATTCTAGGTGGAACAGCGTATTATTTGAACACAAAAACAGAAGGTGTACATGCTTTTGTAGACAACTTCTTTTCAAATAAAGAAATACAAGATTATTATGCGGTTATAGATAAAGGTGAGAAAAAAGACGGAGAATACTTGTATACTTTTAAAGGGTATACAGAAGATGGAAAGTTACAGGTTATTAAAAGAATGATGAACCGTGAATTGCATACGGGGGCGTTTATAAAAATTTATGCAAAAGGTATGCAAGGAAAAGGATGGGCTGAAATCCCGAAAGAATCCATTCCGCAAAAAGCGTTGGAAAAAATAGAAAAACCATAAAAGGAGCGACTCATTCGCTCCTTTTTTAGTACGTTAAAATAGTGATAGATGTCTTCTCTTTGTGAGAAATAATTTTTGCACGTCCACCAATTGGAAAAGTGAAAATCGGGGTTGTATGCCCGAAACTTGCGTTTGCAATGATAGGGATATGTGCAAGTTCAGGTTTTGAAGCAATCATTTCTTGAATGTCTTCTATCGTACATTCTGCACCTTTTTGCATCTTTCCTATAACGATTCCCTTTATGTATTCAAAACCTTGCTGCTGCATAAGGGAATGTAAATAACGATCAAAAGTTTTAAGAGTAGATGTTCCAGTTAAACTATCTTCTTCAATAAATAAAATTTTCTCCTTTAAATTTGGCATATATGGTGTACCTTGCAGTAAGTTAAATGTGCTCATATTGCCACCGATAATATCTCCCGTAGCTTCTCCTTCTTGAATTGAAACATATCCTTCATTTTTAATAAATTCTCGATTTTCCTGATCTATATACCAAGAATCATCGCTCCATGTTTCAGATGGAAGGACTTCAATAGGCTCATTAGAAGTTAAGCACTTTAAAAAGTAATCGGTTGTATACCCGAGCCCTTTCTCCATTCCAAACGAAGAGAAATGGGGTCCTGAGTATGTAACAAGCCCTGTTTTTGCGTAAATTGCATTATTTAAGGCAGTAATATCAGAATAACCACAGAAAAATTTCGGGTTTTCACGAATTAAATCATAATCGAGATGTTTCAATAAACCATTTGAGTTGTATCCGCCAAGTGTAGTCAAAATAGCTTTTACATTAGGGTCTCGAAATGCTTCATGGAGGTCTTGAATGCGGGAAGAAATAGAGGAGGAAGCAAATCGATCTATCTCATCAGCATATTTTGAGAATGTAACTTGAAAGCCCATGTCAGTTAATCTTTTTATAGCAAGTTTTCTATTTTCATTTGAAACAATACTTAAACTACACGATGGTGAAATCACTCGTATTTCAGCACCCTTTTTTAACTTTGTTGGTATCACTACATTCACCTCTTTAATTGAAAGAATATTTAGATTTAAAAAATATTTTATCATATGAAATAAAGTAGAAGTGAATTATTTTTTGAAATGGAGTTTTCCTGATTTTTCAGCAGACAGACAGAGTCTTTTTTTGATATGATAGGAAAAGTGATTTATTATAAGTAGTATTTAATATCTATAACATTTGAAAGGTGTGCAAGACGTGGAGAAACAACTTGCAGGCTTGCCGGTACACGTTCATTTCGTAACAGAAATCCGTGAAGGGGCGAGGAAGGAAACCGTTGCTTTTGAAGCAAATGGTCAATACTATGTAAAAGGTCAAGGTACATATGTAACATTCCAGGAGCCGAACGAACAAGGCGAAGTGAAAACAATTATTAAAATTCAAGATGAACAAGTTCTCATTATGCGTTCAGGTGCTGTTTCTATGCGTCAGACGCATGCGAAAGGTGAATGGACAACTGGTACGTATACGAGTGAACTTGGTACGTTTGCATTGCAAACAAAGACTGATAACGTTCTTTTTAAATGGTCGGATGAAAAGAAAAAAGGACAACTCTTCTTAACGTACGCATTGCTTCTAAGTGAACAAGAAGCTGGCAGATATACTATTACAATTAATTTGAAGGAGGCAAAATAATGAATTCCTTAGAACAGGTAAAAGGATTGATTAAAGAAGAAATTCAGGCTGCTGTATTAAAGGCAGAATTAGCGACAGAAGAACAAATTCCAAACGTTGTATTAGAATCTCCAAAAGATAAAACAAATGGTGACTTCTCTACAAATATGGCAATGCAACTTGCACGCGTTGCGAAAAAAGCACCTCGTATGATTGCAGAAGAACTAGTTGCAAACTTCGATAAAGCAAAAGCTTCTATTGAAAAAATTGAAATCGCTGGTCCTGGTTTTATTAACTTCTATATGGATAATAGCTACTTAACAGATTTAATTCCAACAATCGTAAACGCTGGTGAAGCTTACGGTGAAACGAATACTGGTAAAGGTGAAAAAGTACAAGTTGAGTTCGTATCTGCGAATCCAACAGGTGACCTTCACTTAGGACATGCACGCGGTGCGGCAGTAGGTGACACTTTATGTAACCTATTAGCAAAAGCAGGATACGATGTATCTCGTGAGTACTACATTAATGACGCTGGTAACCAAATTCATAACTTAGCTCTTTCTGTTGAAGCTCGTTACATGCAAGCTTTAGGCTTAGAAAAAGAAATGCCAGAAGACGGATACCATGGTGCGGATATCATTGGAATTGGTAAACGTTTAGCAGAAGAATTCGGTGATCGTTATGCGAAAGCTGATGAAAAAGAAAGCTATGAATTCTACCGTGAGTACGGTTTAAAATATGAATTAGCAAAACTTCAAAAAGACTTAGAAAGCTTCCGTGTTAAATTTGATGTATGGTTCTCAGAAACATCATTATACAAAAACGGGAAAATTGATCAAGCACTTGCTGTATTAAAAGAGCGCGATGAGATCTTTGAAGAAGACGGTGCAACTTGGTTCCGTTCAATGACTTACGGTGACGATAAAAACCGTGTATTAATTAAAAATGATGGTTCTTACACATACTTAACGCCAGATATCGCGTATCATCGTGATAAATTAGAGCGTGGTTTCGATAAGTTAATTAACATTTGGGGTGCTGACCATCACGGTTATATTCCACGTATGAAAGCTGCTATTCAAGCACTTGGTTACGATAAAGACACGCTTGAAGTAGAAATCATCCAAATGGTACAACTATACCAAAATGGTGAAAAAATGAAGATGAGTAAGCGTACGGGTAAAGCAGTTACACTTCGTGAGCTTATGGAAGAAGTAGGCGTGGACGCAATGCGTTACTTCTTCGCAATGCGTAGCGGTGACTCTCATTTAGACTTCGATATGGACTTAGCTGTATCAAAATCTAATGAAAACCCAGTATACTATGCACAATACGCTCACGCTCGCGTATGCAGCATCCTTCGCCAAGGTGAAGAATTAGGATTAGCTACAGGCGGAGATGTGAACTACAAACTTGTTACTTCTGAAAAAGAAGTAGAGTTACTGAAAAAACTTGGTGAATTCCCAGCGGTAGTTGCGGATGCAGCACAAAAACGTCTACCACACCGTATTACAAACTATGCATTTGAATTAGCAGCAACATTACACAGCTTCTACAATGCAGAAAAAGTATTAAACCAAGATAATTTAGAATTAAGTAAAGCTCGTTACGAGTTAATGAAAGCAGTACGCACTACACTTCAAAATGCATTAGCAATCGTAGGAGTATCTGCACCAGAAAAAATGTAATTAAGAAAAGCGGAAGCGGACTTTCGTTTTTAAATAAAAGGCAATCACACGATGTTGTGATTGCCTTTTTATGTGGAGATAATAAAAAAATAAAATTTTATCAAACAAAAAGGGAATTTGCGTCGTCTTATATAAATGACAGGAGGCTTATGATGGAAGAAAAGGTAGAAGAATTAATTGATATATATAAGAAGCAAATATATTCCTTATGCTATAAGTTAGCGAAAACGAAAGAAGATGCGGAAGATATTTTTCAAGAGACGTGGATAAAGGTTTTTTCATCAAGGCACCAACTTTCTTATGTGGATAAAGGAGTTAAAGGAAATCTGTGAATCGAAAAAAGGTAGTTTTACAGTTACTTTAAAAGCAAATGAAGAGTATGTATTGAATATAAGTGGATTAAAAGTGAAAGATGGATTCGTAAAAGTGAATTGGCAAGAGAAATAAAAGGGGCCCTATAAAGGACCTCTTTTTTATTGAATAGTATAAGTAACAGAAAAACTAACAGGACTATAGTAAACGTAAGGTGCATGAAATTGAACATACATATTTCCATCTGTTTTTGCAGTGAAAATTCGGCCGTAACCATCAGAATAACGTCCAATTAGGTTATGATTTGAGTCATAAACACTGTAACTAGGAGTTTTGCTGTTAGGATGAATTGTTAGTTCTTGTCCTTTTTGAAGGAAAATAGGTTCTTGTTCAGAACTACCTCCAGTTTGCAAAGAATAAAATTTTGTAAAGCTTTGTTCTTGAGCGGCAGCAGCGACTTTTGTTTCAGGAATAAACGCAGTAGCTCCAGTAATTCCTGCTAAAGTTAATGCACCTGCTAAAATCATTTTTTTCATAATAGAAAAAGCCTCCTTATTAGTTGTAATCGGTGTTGTTACAGTTAATATTGTATACGATAATGGGTAGGATAAAATATGCTTTTATGCATATATATTTTTTCTCAATAAAAGACCACTGATAAAATCAGTGGTCTTTTAAATGATTAAGCAGCTTTCTGTTCAGTTTGAGGAACAGGTTTTTGAAGCGAGTTATAAACTCCTGTTCCGATAACGTCTAATGCCATTCTCATTCGTTCAGGTGAAATGTTTTCTAATACGTTATCTTGAGGTGTATGGTATACCTTCTCAATATGATAGATTAATGGATTCCAACTATCGACACCCATCCAAATGAATAGAGCAGCAGGAATACCAGCTTCAGCAAATGGAACATGATCACTAGAACCGAATTTACCTTGTAGGACGAGGTCATTATTTAGTTGTTTACCTGCTTGCAAGGCAGCGTCTGTTACAAAGTTTGTAGAGCCATCAGGTGTCATAGCGTATAAATTCTTTGCTTTATCATAATTTGTTGCAACCATGTCGGCGTTAAAGACACCTAAAATACGGTCGCGTTCTTTTTGGGATAGACTATTCACGTAATAATCCGAACCAAGTAATCCAGTTTCTTCAGAACCAAAGGTAATAAAGCGAATTTCTTTATCAGTTTCTACATTTTGAAAAGCACGAGCTAGTTCTAATACTAATCCAGTTCCAGAAGCATTATCATTTGCGCCAGGTGCTCCGACAACACTATCATAGTGCGAGCTTACAACGACTGCTTTTTGATTACCTGTACTCTTCTTTGGTTTCTTTTTGGCGATAACATTTAGAGATGTTAATTTAGATTCATGTCTCGCTTTTAGGGAAAGAATTGTTGTCCCTTTTTTAGCGATTTCTTCTTTAAATGCATTTCCTTGCGCATAAGCAAGACCAAAGACAGGGATAGATTGCTTTTTCGTTAGGCGGGGATTGAAGGTTTGTCCATAATTTCCGCGTCCGCCAATTAAACTGTATAAAAGAACACCTTTTGCACCTTTGCTAACAGCATTTTCAACTTGTTTATTATAGTCTGTAACTGTCGTTCCTCTTTCAAATAAAACAATTTTACCGTTTACTTCATTTGGAATATCTTCTAATTTTGTCCCACCTTGAACAAAGATAAGGGGAGCTGTAACAGCTTCTGTAGAAATGAGTGCATTAGGAGCAGCACCAGCTTGCCAATTACGTTTTGTTGATAGTGGTGATTCAATGAATCCAACGTATTGATCGGGCACCTGAAATGGTTGATATTCTACGTCATAGCCCATTGATTTAAGCTGCATACCAATGTAACGAGAAGCCCATTCTTCGGATTTTGTTCCACCGGGGCGAGGACCAATTGTTTCAGATAAGAAACGAACATGTTCAATCGCGCGGTTTGGATCAATCTGTTTTGTAATAGATGGAGTTTGTGTAACCTCTGACGTGGAATCCGCTTTTGCTTGCCCAATTGGAGCTAAGCTAACAGCGAGTGATACAGCAAGCAAAGAGCTTACTATTTTTTGTTTCAATGATTTTCTCATTTTTTCCTCTCCTATTCTTCTATTCTCTCTGACTGACAAAAGAAGACGGATAATGACTTTATTTTACCTTTGCACCTTTTATTTTTCAATATTCTGACATTGAGAAATAAAAACGATATATGCATATTTGCATATTTTTGAGGGAGATATGTATGCTATCATTTTAAACGAAGGTTCGCTTTCTACTCTGAAAGCTCCTACATTGCATGAATCTAGTGTACCCAAACTTTAGATTATGTAGAGGAATGGAATCACTGTAGGGTTTCATTTCTCATGTTTGAATCAGTTGATGGTAATTATGTTTCCGCATTTCATAATTATTATCAGTGATATATGTAAGGCATCCATATGAAAATAAGAGGCTGTTCAAAGGTTTTCCGTACTTTTGGGCAGCCTCACCCCGTTAAAAGGACGATACTTTATGTATCGTCCTTTTTGTATAAAAAAACATCCAATCAATTGGGAGATTGATTGGATGTGAAAAAATTATTAATAATTTTTTTTGCGTTTTGTAGCCAAAATACTTAATAATCCAGCTAGTAGAAGAAGGATACCTACTGTTTGTGTAGGGTCTTCTTTATGACCTGTATTTGGAAGGTGTTTATCCGTATTTCGATCATCTTGCTGTTTGTTATCTGTTTTATTCGATGTTTCTTCGGAAGTTCCGTTTTCGTGTTTCTCAGATATTTCATTGCCTTTGTTTTCTTCTTTATTTGGAGGAGTAACTGGCTTGTCATCTCCACCTGAAGAAGATTCAATTTTTTTATTTGAAACTGTAATTTGTAGTGGCGTAGCTTGGGCTTTATCAATTGTAAAGTTTATTGGTGATGCATCTAATTGATAGCCTTTAGGAGCCTTTGTTTCTACTAATTGATAAGTACCAGGTTTCAAATCATTTACGATTACTTTTCCGTGTTGATCTGTTTTTAAACCTTCTCGGATAACTTTTCCATCTTGGTCTAAAATATTGAAAATGGCACCTTCAAGTGTTCCATGGTGATCAATATCAACTTTAGTTAACTCAATTGAACCTGTTGTTAAACTATTTAAGGCTGTAACAGAGGTAACCTGAGATTGTCCTTTCGTAATTGTGAAAGGAATTGGTTTAACGTTTAAATCATAGCCAGTTGGAGCTTTCGTTTCAATGAACTGATAGTCACCTGGACGTAAATTAGAAACAGAAATCTTACCATCTTTATCAGTAGTTAAGTCGGTGCGAACGTCTTTGCCGTTCATATCCACAATTTTAAAGATAGCCCCTTTAAGAGTAGTGCCATCGATGTCATCAACTTTAATTAATTCAACTGCACCTTTCGTTAAGCTGTTAGTAGCAGTAACAGAGGCGATTTTTTCTTGGCCTTTTTTAACTGTGAACTTAATAGGTGTGTCGTTTAAGTCATAGTGTTCAGGAGCTTTTGTTTCAATAAACTCATAGTCTCCTGGTGGTAATTCATCCACAACTAAACGGCCGTTTTTATCAGTAGTTAAATCGGTACGAACATCGTGTCCATCCTTATTAACAATTTTAAATACTGCACCTTCAAGTGTTGTGTTTTGCTTGGTATCATCAACTTTAATTAACTCCACACTACCTTTCGTTAAGCTATTAATAGCTGTAACGAAGACATGCTTTGTTTGACTTCTTTCGATTGTGAACTTAATTGGTTCTTCATTTAAGTCGTAATGTTTAGGAGCTTTCGTTTCAATAAATTGATAGTCTCCTGGTTGTAGGTCTTTCGCGATGATTTTACCATCTTTATTTGTAACTAAATTCGTACGAATGTCGTTACCATTCATATCAGTAATTTTAAATACCGCACCTTCTAGCATCTCTTTTTTATCTACAGAGTCAATTTTCGTTAATTCCACGCCACCTTTTGTTAGGCCGTTCTTAGCAGTAACAGAAACGTGAGTTAGTTGACTTCTCTCGATAGTGAAATCGATAGGTGTTTTATTTAAATCGTAATCTTTCGGAGCTTTCGTTTCAATGAACTGATAATCTCCCGGACGTAAATCAGAAACAGAAATCTTTCCATCTTTATCAGTAGTTAAATCAGAACGAACAATTTTACCCTTCGCATCGATGATGTTAAACACTGCATCAGAAAGTTTTGTATCTGGATTTATATCATCCACTTTTATTAATTCTACAGTACCCTCAGTTAAGCTATTTGTAGCAGTAACTTGGAGCTTTTCTTTTTGGCTTTTCTTAATTGTAAACTTAATAGGTGTACTATCTAATTTATAGTGTTCAGGAGCTTTCGTTTCAACAAACTGATAGTCCCCAGGACGTAAGTCAGAAACAGAAATTTTTCCATGTACATCTGTTGTAAGCTCAGTGCGAATGTCGTTACCATTCATATCAGTAATTTTAAATATCGCATCTTTAAGAGCAGTACCATCTACATCATCTACTTTAGAAAGTTCCACAGCGCCTTTCGTTAAGCTATTTGTAGCTGTAACGGAGATAGGATCAGCTTGGCTCTTTGTGATTGTGAATGGAATTGGCTCTTTGTTTAAATCATAGTGTTTCGGAGCCGTTGTCTCGATGAATTGATAATCACCAGGACGTAGGTCAGAAACGCTAATTTTACCTTGTTGATTCGTAACAAGATCTTTGCGAATTACAGTGCCATTCATATCCACAATTTTAAATACTGCGCCTTCAAGAGTAGTGCCATCGACATCATCCACTTTAGAAAGTTCCACGCCACCTTTTGTTAAACTATTTTTCATAGTAACGGTAGCAATATCTTTTTGGCTTTTTTCAATTGTAAATATAATTGGTTTTTTGTCTAAATCATAGTGTTCAGGAGCCGTTATTTCAACGAATTGATACGTACCAGGACGTAAGTTTTCGATAACGATTTTACCTTCACTGTTTGTTTTTAAATCTGTTTTAAGTACTTTGCCATCTTGATCTAGTAAATTAAATACCGCATCGGCAAGTTTTGTTTGAGTGTTTAAATCATCAACTTTAAGTAATTCGATACTACCTTGTTTTAAGCTATTTGTAGCAGTTAAAGAAATAGCTTTCTTCTGTCCTTTTTCAATAGTGAATTTGATTGGTGTTTCATCTAAAACGTAATGCTTAGGAGCTTTCGTTTCGATAAATTGGTAATCACCAGGACGTAGGTCGTTAATTTCGATTATTCCTTGTTCATTTGTAACAAGGTCTTTATGAACTACATCACCGTTCATATTAACAATTTTAAATACTGCATCTTTAAGAACAGTGCCATCAACATCGTCTACTTTAGAAAGTTTAACTGCACCCTTTGTTAAAGCGTTTGTAGCAGTGAGATGAAGAGTTTCAGTTTGGCTCTTTTTAATTGTAAATACGATAGGTTTTTTATCTAAATCGTAATGTTCAGGAGCAATTGTTTCAACGAATTGATACGTACCAGGACGTAGATTTTCAACAACAATTTTACCTTCATCATTTGTTTTTAAGCCTTCTTCAACTAGCTCCCCGTCTGCATCTAATAAATTAAATACGGCGTTAGCAAGTTTTGTATTCATATCAATATCGTCAATCTTTGTTAGTTCAACGCTACCTTTTTTCAAAGCATTTTTGCCTGTAACATTGATCTCTTTCGTTTGACTTCTTTCAATTGTAAATGGAATCGTTGTTTCATCTAATACATAGTGCTCAGGAGCAATTGTTTCAATGAACTGATAGTCTCCAGGGCGTAAATCAGAAACAGAAATTTTACCGTTTTTATCTGTAACAAGATTCGTATGAACTTCCTTACCATTCATATCAACAATCTTAAAGATTGCACCTTCGAGCATCGTACGATCGATGTCATCAATTTTTGTTAATGTTACTGCACCTTTCTTTAAACTGTTAGTAGCAGTAACAGTAATATTCTCTTTTTGACTTTTTTCGATAGTAAACGGAATAGAGTCTTTGCTTAAGCTATAGTCTTTTGGAGCTTTTACTTCAACAAATTGATAGTCTCCAGGACGTAAATCAGAAGCAGTAATTTTACCGTTTTTATCAGTCGTTAAACCTTTGCGAATTACCTTTTTAGTATCATGAGCGTCAACGATTATAAATTCTGCACCTTCAAGAGTAGTGCCATCAACATCATCAACTTTTGTTAAAGTGACGCCACCTGTAAGTAAACTAT
Organism: Bacillus cereus group sp. BfR-BA-01356; assembly: GCF_022663635.1. Lineage (NCBI taxonomy): Bacteria > Bacillati > Bacillota > Bacilli > Caryophanales > Bacillaceae > Bacillus > Bacillus cereus group sp. BfR-BA-01356. The sequence goes on from NZ_JAKUFX010000007.1 coordinate 33,369, forward strand.
TTTTTACAGTAACAGGGATAGGAAGATCTTCCTTACTACCTTTTTTAATTGTGAACTTAATAGGTGTTTTGTCTAATTTATAATGTTCAGGGGCTTTTGTTTCGATAAATTGATAATCCCCTGGTGCTAAATCAGGAATAACTAATACTCCGTAATCATCTGTTGTTAAATCTTTCATAATTTCTTTGCCAGTTGCGTCTTGCAATGTGAATACAGCGCCGGCAAGAGCTTTACTACTTTCCACATCATCTTCTTTAATAAGTTTAACTTTTCCTTTCGTTAAACTATTTTTAAATGTAAGTGGAAGGAGTTTTTGTTGTCCTTTTTCGATTGTAAATTCAATTGGTTCTACATTTACATCGTAATAAGTTGGAGCCTTTGTTTCGATAAGTTTATAGTTACCAGGACGTAAGTCATCTACAACTAGCATTCCTTTACTATTCGTAACAAGGTCCGTACGAACATCTTCATTAGTATCTCTATTAACGATTTTAAATACAGCACCTTCAAGTGTTTCCTTTTCATCTGCAGCATTCACTTTTGTTAACTCAATACCGCCTTTTGTTAAACTGTTTTTAGCGGTAACAGTAGCCTGAGTTGTTTGACTTTCTGTAATCGTAAATTTAATTGGTTTTGTATTTTTGTCGTAATACTTCGGTGCTGTTACTTCGATAAATTTGTAATCGCCAGGGCGTAAGCCAGTAGCGATAGCTTTACCATCCGCGCCAGTTTTTACATTTTCGCGAATGACTTTCTTTTCATCATTTGCATCAACAATTTTAAATACAGCACCTTCAAGAGCTGTACCATCGATATCATCAACTTTTGTTAATTCAACATCCCCTGGTTTTAAAGCATTTTCAGCTTTCACAAGTAGAGTTTCTTTCTGACTTCTATCGATTGTAAATTCAATAGGTTCTGCTCGTAAAACGTAATGTTCAGGAGCAGCTATTTCAATAAATTTATAGGTACCAGGACGTAGGTTACTAACTTTAACTTTACCGTTTTTATCAGTAGTTAAGTTAGTGTGAGGGGAAACGTCATTATTATTTGTATCGACAAGTTTGAATACAGCACCTTCTAGTGGTTTTTTCTCACCAAACTCATCAACTTTTAATAATTCAACCTCGCCCGTTTTTAAGCTGTTATTTGCCGTAACAGTAGCAAGAGCTTGTTGGCTTTTATCAATTGTAAACTCGATAGGGTTTGTACTTAACGTATAATCCTTAGGAGCTTCTGTTTCGATAAATTTATAAACACCAGGCTCTAGATCTTTAACGGTAACTTTTCCATCTGAACCTGTTTTTATATTTTCACGAATTACTTGTTTCTCGTCATTCGCATCGACAATTTTAAATACAGCACCTTCAAGGGCAGTGCCATCGACATCATCGACTTTTGTTAAAGTGACACCACCTTTAATGAGGTGATTCGTCGCAGTAACAGTAACTGCTTTCTTTTGACTTTTTATAATTGTAAACTCAATTGGTTTTTTATCTATGTCGTAATCTTTAGGTGCTTTTTCTTCGACAAATTGATAGTCTCCAGGGCGTAAATCTTTTGCTTCGATTTGTCCTTGATCATTTGTCGTTAATTTTTCATATCCACGAATTACTTTGTTATATCGATCGCGTACACTGAACTCCGCACCTGCTAAAGTTTTTCCATCTTTATCGAATTTTGTTAAAATGGCCGATCCTGGAATCAAACTGTTTATTGCAGTTCGGTTTATTACTGTTGTTTGATCTTCTTTGATTGTGAATTGAATAGGTGTACTGTCTAATTTATAATGCTCAGGAGCAGTTGTTTCTTGTAAGTAGTAAGTTCCTGGTTTTAAATTATCTACAGTAATTTGTCCTTGATCATTTGTTGTTAATTTTTCGTGTTCTGAAATTATTTTTTTGTCTTTATCAAGTAGTGTGAAAACGGCACCTTGCAGTGTGACGTTTTTATTCAGGTCATCAGACTTTGTTAAAACTACTTTACCGACAAACTTCTTATTTGCAAGTTTATATGTTGTAGTCTCTTGTGTACCAAGTTCAACAATTTTCCCTTGTTTTAAATCCCAGCTAATTACATAGCCTTCAGGAGCCTTTGTTTCTTTTAATAAATATTTATCGCGTTTTAAATTATTAAATTTAGCGATACCGTCTTTGTCTGTTGTAATTTTACGGATAACAGTTTTACCTGTACGATCGTATAAAGTAAATTCTGCCCCAGCTAATAGTGCGTTCTTATTGTCGTTATCTACCTTTATAATTTCAAGGTTTCCACGGCCTTTAGTAGCAGATCCTCCGCCTGAACCAGAAGACATTCTCACTTCAATCGTTTCAGTAGTTTCTGTGTTTTTAACTGTCAACTTATTGCCTGTGATTTTCGCTTTATTACTTACTTTTTCTTTATCGTCTGCATTAATAAGTGAGCGATATTCTAAAATATAAGCTCGATCAATTTTTTTCAAGAAGGCAATTTCGAAATGTTGCTTTCCGGTATTATTGTCTGTTGTTATTTTGAGTTTATAGTCTGTTCCTTCTTTTAATTCGTTTACTGTATCTTTTGTTAAATTTCCATATGGATCAACAGTTGTAGGATATAAGTGGAATGAATCTTCCACAATTACCTGATTTTCGGTTGGGTCATCTGTTACAACGGCATCTGCAATGGTTGATTGGCTTTCGTTAATTGCGATACTCCAATTAATATAGTTGTCGTCTTGCACAGCTTTTTTAGTAACGAAGCTACCACCTTTATTTACTTGAGTGTCACCTGTAAGGGTGTTTACGATTTTAGAGCCATCTTTTAAATCTGCCTCGTTTTTGTAGGTGCCTTGGATAAGTTCACCATCAAGGCTTGTTTTAAAGATAATATAGTAAGGTGAATTAATTGATTGTTTGAAATGAACCTTTAGGGTGTTTTTATTTTTCTCTGTAGGTTCTTCAAGTTCATATTTCTCAGTTGGTACAGCATTACCAGGTTGTGCATTATCAGGATTTCCATTTAGAATCATATCGCGCACTTCAATGGATCCAGGCACTAATTTTTGTTTATCTTGTATTACGTCTATAACATAAGGATCTTTAATCTCAACATTATTATAGTTAAAGCCTATTATCCAAGTAATTTCCTTCGTTTGGGCGTTATAAGAACCGTATTTATAACCATTTGCCTTTGTGAAAGTATCAGGATCGAAATTAGCTTCAACTTTATTTGATTGTGGATTAGAATCCGTATCTATCCAAGAAAGGTTACCTGTATTTTTAAATGAAGTTTTACCACTTTCTAGCTTTGTATAATCAAAGTCTGTCGTATATTTTACGACTAATGTCTTTGTCATATTAGACTGATACGTACCTATAAGAGTAATTTTGAAGCCTTTATCTGTTACATCTAAAACATAGTCAGTCCCAGCTTGAAGGGTATAATTTCCGTCTTTAATTTCTAGTTTCTTATCTTTTAATTGTAATCCACCATGATCAAAGGTGTCCGTAATAATCGCGTTGCTTAATGGATAGTTGTTATTATTTACTATAATTGTCCAAGTTGTTGTTTTGTCTTTATAATTTGTTTCAGCTTTATTATTAGATTTAATAATATTTTGCTGCTTGAAGCTAGCTTCATTTTCTTTACTTGAATCATTATCAGCTGTAACTTTATTTTTTACTTTTCCATCTTCTATAACTTTATTAGTTGGCTTAGTTTTATAGGTAATCACATAAGCACTATTAATATCATCATTAAACTGTAAATCGAATCCATTCTTCTTGTTACTTACAGTGTAATTATTAACAGCGTCTCCTGTTACAAGCGTTCCTTTTTCATTATATGAAGCGTTTTTTACAACAATAGAATTTGCATCTAGTTCGTGTGTATCGTCAAAAATATCTTTTAAAATCGCACCTGCTTTTTTGATCTCTCTTTGATCACCATTGTAAGTAATTGTCCACTCAATTGTTTGCGTCTTTGGATCATATTTACTTGTTTTATTTAAGTGTGTACCACGAGAAACCGTTACAGTAGAACTTGCGTTTTGTTGCTTTTGATTATCACTCGTTATCGTAACGTTATTTCGGAAACTTTTAATATTTTCATCAGTAATTTTTGTGGCATATTCGATTTGATATGCTTTATTGATAGAATCTTTGAAAGCAATCTCCAATTTTGAGCCATCTGATGAAATAATATTGTAATCTGTTGGCTCAGCTTCTGCACCACGCGTTACATTCCCATTAACATCAACTTCTAAATAATAAACTTTAATAGAATCTTTATTTAAGCTTGTACCCTGTGGAATGTTATCTTTAAAAACAGCGTTTTTAAGGGTGTCTTTCGTTTTGTTCATCTCTACTTTCCAATTAATTTCATTTGTATTAATTGGTCTATCAGGTAAACCCTTTTTATTCGTAGCTGTTTGTACATTAGGCTTAAAGTCAACTGTAATAGAAACATCCTTATCTTTAATCGGGAAAGGAATTTCTTGTGTTGTTGTACCTTTAATTTCAGCTTTATTAAATTCTGTCTTTAATTGTAGGTTACCAGCAACATCTGGATGCTCTTCAACATAATCGTTGAATGTCATCGTGACTTTTCCATCTTTTGTAACAGTAAAATTACCAATTTGATGGTTTTCACTATCATATAAAGGACTGTTAATTGTATTGTAAATCTTAAAATGTTTAGGAAGATCAAAAATATAGTAATCTCCATTTTTCACATTCATTGATTTTAAAAGTTCCCATGTAAACTCAATATTGGCAGGGGAATCTGTATTTGGACGGTTATCCTCTGTAAATGGTTTTCCGTCTTTATCCGTCAACTTTACACTGGTTAAAATGTTTGTTGTTATTTGCTTTGGACCTGAATTTGTATTCTCAGCAGGGTCGCTTGATAGCTTTTGTTCTGGATTGTCAGTAGCAATTTTAGCTGCTGGGTTTTGTTCCGGATTATCAGTGGCAGTTTTAGCTGCTGGGTTTTGTTCCGGATTATCGGTAACAGTTTTAGTTGCTGGGTTTTGTTCCGGATTATCAGTGGCAGTTTTAGCTGCTGGGTTTTGTTCCGGATTATCAGTAACAGTTTTAGCTACTGGATCTTGCGCTTGTTTATTAGTATCCTGTTTGGTGCCATCTTCTTTAGAGTTTTCTACTTGAACAGGAACTGATATAGGCTGAACCATTGTTCCTAAAGGAAAAGCGATTTGAACTGATTTTTCCCCAGGTTTTAAAGTTGAGTTAAACACGGTATCAACTTTAATTTTTCCTTTAGCGTCTTTCAAATTTTCTACTTGATCATTAAATATTAATTTTAATTTATTATCTTTAGCTGTTATAAAATATTGACCAATATTTTTTTGATCTGTTACTAAATCTCCTTGCAAATCTTTAGATACTTTTAATGCAAGTGGTATTTGAACTACTGCTGTATCATTTGCGTGTGCAACTTGTTGATCTTTTATTGACCAAGCGTATTCTACTTGAATGGTTGATCCTATCTTTATTAAATTGTTAGGATTTTTTGATTCGTCAATAATATGATTCGTTGCATCTTTCATTTCAACAGTGTCAAATAAGGAATCTCCTGTTAAGGTTTCCGCTCTTACTTGATTGTATGGAAAACTAGCAAGTTGCGAAAATAGTACGAATACAATTAAACATACATTAAAAAGTTTTTTCATTTTTCCTCCTCTGAACATTCATTTGTCCATTGGGGACTTATTCCACATGAACAAATGGAATATTAAAAGTATTTGTTATAAGCTATTTATTTTTGTTATCCCTCCGTTTCTATACGCGTTCTCAGACAAACAGAATTATGTTCAAAGCAATATTATTTAACGTAAAACAAAATGTATATTTACACAGTTCTATGGAAATATACACAATTCGACAAAAAATGTCGAAAAAAATACTGATATAAATAATGATATCAGACCTTTATATGTGAGATAGTTTTCATGTATATCTAGTAAAAAAGAATGGTTATAAAGGTAAGTTTTACGATACATACTAACCAAGGTAGTGTATCCCTTTGTGAAGGCTTATTTTTGCCTTAAAGTTATGTGGAAATAAAAATCTAGATAGGGTTGGTTTTGGTCAGAATGAAGACAATATGTACTTTGAAAATAGTCATTTATTTTGTCTAAAGAGAGTTGTGCGACTAGTGGACCGAAGTTGAAAGGTGATAGTTTCTTACATTGTTAGAGAAATATAAGGATTACAGAATATTCGACTAACACGTTACTACGGTCATTTTTGAGCCTGTTTAAACAATAAGAAAGAAGGTGTTTTACTCCTTAGTTACAATATCTTTTTAGTAAAGATAAGCTTAAGTAACCTCCGCTAAAGATTATATACTTAAATGATAAAGAGTTCAACAATGGTTCACATATTTTCCCAAAAATAAAAACGGCTGTTTTATGTGGAATAAATCTACAAAACAGCCGTTTTTGATATTAGATTTCTGTTAAGATTATTGGCTCGCCGCGTGTTACGACAACAGTATGTTCACATTGTGCAACAAGACTTTTATCAGGTGTAACGAATGTCCAACCGTCGTCACCACGTTCAATAATATGATCAGCTTTCATAGAGATGAACGGTTCTACAGCGATAACAAGACCGTCTTTTAGAAGCGCATTATCCATTGGATCATAGTAACTTAAAATGTGATTTGGTGCTTCATGTAAGCTAAGACCAATGCCGTGACCAGTTAAGTTTTGAATAACATTGTATCCACTTTTATGTGCGAAGTTTGAAACAGCACGACCAATTTGATTTTGTTTTGAGCCAGCTCTAACCTTTTTCATTGCTGCCCAAAATGCATCAACTGCTGCTTGGCAAAGTTTTTCTTTTGCCTCGTCTTCTCCAAGAACAAATGAAATGCCTGTATCTGCATAATAGCCATCAAGTGCAGCAGATACATCGACGTTTACTAAGTCGCCTTCTTTTAATACACGATCTCCTGGAATACCATGAGCAACTTCTTCATTTACACTAATGCAAGTTACACCTGGAAAATCATATTCTTTTTCAGGTGCAGAAATAGCACCATGTTCATCTAATACTTTTTTACCGATCAAATCAAGCTCTTTCGTTGTCATACCTGGCTTCGCTTGTTTTTTCATTTCTTCACGTGCAAGCGCAACGATGCGGCCGATTTTTCGTAAGCCTTCTAAATCTTGTTCATTACGAATAATCATGAAAACCACTGTCCTTCCTCGAATATATATCTTATCCGATTGTATCATGTTTATTTTCGTCCTGCTACTCGCTTGCGGTATACGGGTTGATTCCTCTCATAAAGAATACATGACAATTGTCATGACGCATCATACTGTTTCCTAAGTTTTCCAAGTAATACAATATAAATATAAGAAACAGCGGGGGTGGAGAGATGGAAAAGATTATTGAAGTAAATGGTGTTTCTAAAACATTTAAACATAAAAACGCAGTAAATAATGTTTCATTTCATGTAAATAAAGGGGAAATAGTAGCGTTGCTTGGGCCAAATGGTGCTGGGAAAACAACGACGATGTCGATGATGCTTGGATTAAAGGAACCAACGGAAGGTAAGGTCTCTATATTTGGAAAGAGTCCAAAGCATAGAGATGTTCGTAATAGCCTCGGTGCGATGCTGCAAGAAGTAAGTGTCATTGATAGTATTACGGTGGAAGAGGCAATTGAGTTATTCCGTAGTTATTATACGAATCCTATAGCGAAAGAAACGTTACTGCAGTTATCAAATTTAGAATCAGAGCGAAAGCAAAGATGTGAGAAGTTATCAGGTGGGCAAAAAAGAAGGTTAAACTTTGCGCTTGCATTTGCGGGAAATCCAGATTTGTTATTTTTAGATGAGCCGACAGTCGGAATGGATATTACGTCTCGAAGAACGTTTTGGGAAACGATTCGAAAGTTAGCAAGTGAAGGGAAAACGATTATTTTAACGACGCATTATTTAGAAGAAGCAGATGCTTTAGCAAATCGTATCTTATTATTTGCGAACGGAAAGATTATCGCAGATGGTACACCAGACGAAATGAAAGCAACAATTTCGAGAAAAACAATCACATTTTACTCAAAGGAAAGCATTCCTACAAAATTACTAAAGGAATTACCAAATGTAACAGAAGTAAAGTCAAACGAAGGACGCTTCATTTTAACAACGGAGGATACGGATGCAACTTTAAAAGCCATTTATCAAAGGAGTTTACCTGTAACAGATGTTTCAGTTGAACGTGGAAGTCTTGATGAGGCATTTGAACAATTCGTTGCAAATCAGAAGGAGGAAATCGCATGAGAGCGTTATGGATGCAGTGCAAAATAGAAATTTTACGTACATTCCGCAATAAATTATTTATCTTTTTCTCATTATTAATGCCTGTTATGTTTTACTACATTTTCACAAATGTTGTTCAAGTACCACAAAACGGAGATGCGTGGAAAGCACACTATTTAATTTCGATGGCAACTTTCAGTATTGTAGGGACTGCACTCTTTAGTTTCGGTGTGAGACTTTCTCAGGAAAGAGGGCAAGGATGGACACATCTTCTAAAAATTACACCGCTTCCAGAGGGAGCATATTTAACAGCAAAAATTATCGCTCAAACAGTAGTAAATGCTTTTTCAATATTAGTTATCTTTATTGCAGGGATACTAATTAATCATGTTGAGTTAACGGTAGGGCAATGGATAGGTGCGGGGTTATGGTTATTGTTAGGGGTAACACCATTTTTAGCGTTAGGAACAGTAATAGGTTCCATTAAGAAGGCGGACGCAGCTGCTGGCTTAGCAAATATTTTAAATATGAGTTTAGCTATAGTTGGCGGGTTGTGGATGCCGATTGAAGTATTCCCAAAAATATTAAGAACGATTGGTGAATGGACACCGACATACCATTTCGGAAGTGGTGCGTGGGATATTGTAGCTGGAAAATCAATTGGATGGGAAAATATCGCGGTATTAGGAGGTTATTTCCTTATATTTGTTGTAGTATCAATATATATAAGAAAAAGACAGGAAGCGGTATAAATGATAGAGAAGAAGAGGATTGAGATTTTTCCGAAACATATGGGATTTTTTCCGTACATGTGGTTTGTTTATCTATTATTTCCAATTTATCACTTAGCACAAGCATCAGGATGGAAGCTTGTGCTAGGAAGCAGTATGTTGATACTTTTTATTATCACATACCGTCAGCTATATTTTGTTCAGAAGACGTTTATTTTATGGGCATGCATTCAAATGATACTCATCTTTTTATTTGCTTTATTTTATAATCCTTTTATGATATTTTTTGGCTTTTTCACAGCAAGTGCGATGGGATTTGCGCCAAATAAGAAAGTATTTCGAGTGCTGTTATGCTCGTTAGTTATAATGCTTGGAGCATTTTTATTTGTAAATATGAATCAACTAACAACTACAAGTTTAGTAAATATCGTTCCGATGTTTATCTTAATGCTTCTTACGCCATTTGGTATGCGTAATTTTAATCAGAAAAAGATGTTAAGAAATCAATTAGATGAGGCGAACGAGCAAATTAAAGATTTAGTAAAACGTGAAGAACGGCAGCGAATTGCAAGAGATCTTCATGACACATTAGGGCATACCTTATCTCTTATTACTTTAAAAAGCCAGCTCGTTGAGAAGTTAATTGTGAAAAATCCAGAGCGTGCAAGTGCGGAAGCGAAGGAAATTACACAAACTTCTCGTACCGCCTTAAAACAGCTTAGAGAATTAATTTCTGATATGCGTATGATTACGGTAGAAGAAGAGCTAGAGCAAATAAAAGCGATCTTACAAGCAGCTAATATTGAATTAGAAGTGAGGCAAGAAGCAAGATCGAGCTCGTTATCACCAATTGAACAAAATATTGTCGGGATGTGTTTACGTGAGGCCGTTACAAATGTTGTAAAACATAGTAAGGCAACGCGGTGCGCAGTTTCTGTATTAGAATCACAAGGTGAACTGATTTTGAAAGTAGAAGATAACGGAATCGGTTTAACAGATCAAAATCATGATGGAAATGGTATTCGCGGTATGAAAGAACGAATTGCTCTTATTGATGGATTTGTTGAACTAGGTACAATCAATCCAGGGACGTTATTAACGGTAAAAGTTCCAGTTGTTATTAGAACAGGAAAAGATGAGGTGAGGGCATGATTCGAATTATTATTGCAGAAGACCAGCGGATGCTTCGTGGTGCATTAGGGGCCCTGCTTGATCTAGAAGATGATATCGAAGTAATTGGGCAAGCTGCGAACGGGGAAGAGGCGTTAAAATTAATTGAATCGTTAAAGCCAGATGTAAGTATTATGGATATTGAAATGCCGATTCAAAGTGGATTGGATGTCGCTGAGACTTTAAAGAAAGAAAAATCATCATGCAAAGTAATGATTTTAACAACATTTGCACGGCCGGGATATTTTGAAAGAGCAATGAAAGCTGGTGTGCACGGCTATTTATTAAAGGATAGCCCAAGTGAAGATTTAGCGGCAGCAATTCGTAATGTAATGAAGGGGAAACGAGAGGTCTCCCAAGATTTAATGTTTGGCTTATGGCAGGAGCAAAATCCGTTGTCAGATCGCGAAAAGGAAGTACTGTTGCTTGCGAAAGAAGGAAAGACGGCAAACGAAATTGCGAAGGCACTTTATCTTTCGCCGGGTACAGTACGTAATTATATTTCTGAAGTATTAGCGAAGCTTGATGCGAAAAATAGAATTGAGGCAATTACAATTGCGGAAGAAAAGGGTTGGATATAAAAAGAAGGTTATCTATGAGAGGTAACCTTCTTTTTATAATTATTGTACTTCTATTACTTGATTTACTTTTTGTAACGGTTTGTAACCGTGTGCTTCAAATGCCTTTGCAAATTCATTTGATACGGCAGTGCCATATAAATCTTTTGAAGCTTGTACGATATGAGATTGAAGTGATTCAAAGTCTTCAGCGGAAGTTGCATAATTTTGCAATGCACGCATAACAACTTTACTTACTTTTTCATTTCCTTGTTTTTGAACAGCAATACCGTTATATGTTTTACCTTCAGCTAATTGATATAATACGTGACTGATAATACCAGAATTCACGTGTGATTCTTGATTATTACCATCGTTATAGAAATCTTGTAAATTTGTATATAGTTTATGACCGCCGTCACCAATTTCCCTTGGGATATCACGAATTGTTAGGCCACCTAATGTATCGCCCATAATCCAGTTTCCTTTATCTTTCTTTACGTAATATTCGATTTGTGTACCCCAGAAATCCGCTAATCCCTCGTTTAGTGCAGATGTTTCAGCGCTTGGATATCTCACAACTTTATTTTTCGTCGTGCCACTGAATACAGCATGTCCAAATTCATGAGCTGTTACATCAAGAGCGGATGTTAGTTTTCCGTCTAAACCATCACCAAATACCATTTGGTTCCAAGCGGGATGCCAAAATGCATTTACATAGTCTTCTTTTACACCATCACTAACTTCAGTAGAATCAAAACCGTGTACACTAGCAACAACTTTTGAATCTTTATTGTCGTAACTTTTTAGATTATGTTCTTTCTTAAAGTAATCGTAAATATCACTCATGTTCTTCATAGCGCCCGCGGCTTCTTTATCTGCAAAATTAGGAGTACTACTTGAAATTAGTGTCCCTGGATAACCAGCTTGACTATATCCTCCAAGGGAATCGGCGTAGTTTGCATTATAAATATAAATACCATTTCCGCGTGATAAATCCGCTAAATAAAATTTTCCATCAGTTCCTTTGGCAATATTGAAAGAGATGTTTTCTTGAAGTGCATTTTTCCCAGTTCCTTGCTCACTTGCAGGGGATAATCTAGGTGATGTTACTTGATTTATAGTCTTATTCTCTTTGTTTTTAATGAATTTTTCTTGAAAAAGTACTTCGCCAGTTTTTAAATCAACGATAGCATTGCCGTTTATAATTTGTTCATTGTTTTCATAAGTAAATGTAATAACAGTTGCGAATGTATAATAGCCATCTTTTTTCTTATAAACAACGGTTTCGCTAGAGAATTCAGTCTCAACTGCATCGCTTGGAATTTGAACTATATCGCGTAATTTAGATTTTACTTCATTTTTCGACAAAAAATTTGTTATAGTAAGATTAGGTTGTTGATTTAAATTTTGAATAACTTTACCACTAACAGTTGTGATCACTCCATTTTTATCTACTTTTACAATGAGATCTTGGCCATATACTTTATAGTTTTTATATGTTTGTGCAAGGCGAACTTCGGTTTGATTTTCTTTGGTTTCTTTATTGGTAGGTTGGAAATCTACATTTTTTTCAGTAGTGACTTGTTCTTGTTGAGCTTTCGCCCCATTTACCTCACCTTTTAAATACTTTTTAGCAATATTTTCTTTCGTATCATTTTGAGGTTGTGTTAATTTCCCGATTGTTAAACCAGGCTGAGCAATTTCAACTTTGACTGCACTTTTGTCTAATTCTTGAGCATGAATAGCTTCTGTTGATAAAGGGCAAAGAAGACCGAATGTAACGAAAGCACTAGCAAGTTTTCTATAATTCATCTATAACACTCCTAATCTATTATTGTATGTGAGATGAATTGTATGAAAAATTTGCCGAATTTTATATATATTATGCATTATTTCATATCAAAAATTGTCGAATTCACATTATTGTAGTGGTATGACAACTTAACAAATTAGATTGTTATAATGGGATGGTGAGTAAGTATGCACACAGAGAAATTAGGAAGTGAAATTAAGAAAATTAGAGTGTTGAGAGGATTAACACAAAAACAGTTATCCGAGAACATATGTCATCAATCGGAAGTGAGCAGAATTGAATCGGGTGCGGTATACCCAAGTATGGATATATTGCAAGGTATTGCAGCAAAGTTACAAGTTCCCATTATTCATTTTTATGAGGTACTCATTTATTCCGATATTGAGAGGAAAAAGCAGTTAAAAGATCAAATCATTATGCTTTGTAAGCAAAAGAAATATAAAGAAATTTATAATAAAGTATGGAATGAGTTGAAAAAGGAAGAATATCATCCTGAGTTTCAGCAATTTCTTCAATGGCAATATCATGTAGCAGCGTATGTATTGAAGAAAAGTGATTATGAATATTGCATTTTAGAATTGAAAAAATTATTAAATCAACAATTAACTGGGATTGATGTGTACCAAAATCTTTATATAGAGAATGCAATTGCAAATATTTATGCTGAAAATGGTTACTTTAAGAAGGGCATGGAGTTATTTGAAGGTATATTAAAGCAATTAGAGGCATTACCTGAAAATAAAGAGTTTGATGTGAAGGTAAGACATAATTATGCGAAAACATTATACTTAGATAATCAATATGAAGAGGCTCTTTATCAAATAAATAAAGCTATTGAAATATCGTGTCGAATTAATAGTATGGCATTGATTGGGCAGCTATACTATCAAAAAGGTGAATGTTTAGAAAAGCTAGGCTACGATGAGGTAGAGAGTGAAGAAGCTTATGAAAAAGCTTATTTCTTTTTTGATATACTAGAAATGCATACGTATAAAGAAAAGTTTATGAAAAAAATGACGAAATAAAATAACGCAAAAACTAAATATGCATAATTGCATAATGTATGGATAAATTTTCATGATATATTAAAAGAAAAAATGTGGGTGATGGAATATGAAGAAACTACTTATCGGTAGTCTATTAACGTTAGCAATGACATGGGGTATTTCATTAGCGGATACAGCTTTAGAGAAAAGCCAAGTAATTTCTCATGATGATCAAGAGGTACAATTAGCTTCAGATATGCCTTTTGAGTTTTAAAAAAAAACAACCGTCTTACTTAGACGGTTGTTTTTTTATGGAGTAACATCCAAACGTCTTTACTAGAAACAGGTTTGCTAATAAAGAATCCTTGAATGTGATCACAATTTTGTTTATGTAAAAATTCCCATTCTTCTTCCGTTTCTACACCTTCTGCAATCACTTTTAAATTTAGTTGTTTTGATAGTGTAATAATGGAAGAGACAATTGCTTCTTCTAAAGGGCTAGTTGTAATTCCACAAATAAACTCTCGAGCGATTTTTAATGTGTTGATTGGATATTTTGTTAAATAAGCTAAAGAACTATAACCAGTTCCAAAGTCGTCGATTGAAATTTGAATACCGAGATTTTGAAGTTGTTCGAGTTTTGCAACTACAGATTGATTTTGATTAATTGCGATGCTTTCCGTAATTTCAATATCTAGTGCTTCTGGTTTCAGTTCTGTTTCTTCCAATACCTTTGAAATAGTTGGGATTAAATCTGCATGGTTAAATTGAACAACAGATAGATTTACACCAACTTTTAAGTGAGAGAAACCTTGATTATGCCATCTTTTTGCCTCTAAACAAGCAGTACGTAAAATCCAATTGCCAAGTTCAATAATAAAACCAGTTTCCTCTGCTAGAGGGATAAATTGGGCAGGAGATACGATACCGAGTTTTGGATGCTTCCAACGTATTAATGCTTCAAAACCGATAATTTGTTTTGTTTTTGTGCTTACTTGTGGCTGGTATTCAAGGAAAAATTCATTTTGTTGTAATGCTTTTGAAAGTTCACCTTCTAAGAATTGAATTTCATTTTGAGCGATACTCATTTCTTTTGAGAAGAAAACAAATCTGTTTTTTCCATTTGCTTTCGCACGATACATAGCCATATCAGCATTTTTCATTAACTCATTTACATCAGTTCCATAATCAGGGTACATCGCAATTCCGATACTTGGTGTAATAGAGAGTTCTTCGCCTTGAATGAAGAATGGTTTGTTTAAAATAGTTAAAATCTGTTCAGCTATAAAAATTGCACTTTTTTCTGAGTACATTTCTGGCAATAGAATTGTAAACTCATCTCCACCTTGGCGAGCGACGATATCTTTTGAACGCAAGCAACCGCGTAATCTTTTTGCTACTTCAATTAATAATAAATCTCCAACGTCATGGCCAAGTCTATCGTTAATTTTTTTAAATCGATCTAAATCAAGGAATATGACGGCGACATCATTTGCGTTAGTTTGGGCTGTATTTAAAATGGCTTTTAAATCTTTTTCGAACTTTCGACGATTTGGTAATCCAGTAAGTGCATCGTGAAAGGCTAAATGTTCTACTTGTTTTTGTTTTTCATATAAGGTGGTAATATCACGTGCTATCCCAAACATTCCGACCACTTCTTTGTTTATAAAAGTAGGGATAAGTGTAATATGGAGATAATAATAATAGCCTTCTTGTTCTTTTGTACGAACTTCTAACGTTTGTGGCCTACCTTCCTTTGTAATTTGTAAAGCCTTCTTTAGTAGTTCGTGGTCTTTTGAATCAATGAAGTGTACCAGAGAATAGCTTGCCACTTCGCAATAATAGGCAGTAAATAAGCTTTCGCACGCCTTATTAGATTGTTGAAAAATGCCATTCATATTTAAAGAGAAAACGGCATCGGGATGGTCCTCGAATAAAGATTTATAACGTTGTTCACTTTTTGATAATGCAAATGCACCTTCTTCAACTTCGTCCTCTAGTTGTGTAGTCAACTGTTCATATGTATGAATTAGTGCTTGATTATCTTTCCACATGTAAAGTTGCCGCAAGAATAACAAAATAAGTGATAATACGAGACCGATTAACATGAATTTATCATCCCAAGGTTGAATGATAATAAAAGAAAAAGTAATAATTATACTAAAATAAGGTAGTATAAAACGTACATAATCGAATCGATAATATTTTGTTTTCGTTTCATGCTGCATTGGTTTATCTAAAATATATAGTATGGAAGAAAGTCCAATTAATAAAATAGAAGCAGTGTGTATTAAATAATTAATTTCAGCAGAAGTTTTCATCCCAAAATTCAATTGAAACAGATGAATATAACCGTATACGAGTATAATAGTGAAACCGATAATTAATGCAATTCTACTAGAAGAATATTGTTCTCTTCTATATAGGCTAATAACGGCGTAAATTACTAATGATTGTGCAATGAAATACCCAATTAAAATCCAAGTATCCTTTGTTAACATGCGGAAGCTTGAAAGGTCTAAGATAAAAGTTAAGGTGAAATAAATGTTCATAATAATAATAAAGATGCTATCGAATGAAAATTGAGAAAGCCCCTTAATAGAATAATTTTTTATAAACTTTATAGCAAATCCAACAAAGAGCAAAATATATTGTATGATAAAAAAAGGTAATGCTTTATATGAAAATATAGATTGATCATGTATAGAAAGTGAACTAAGAAATAGGGTTATCTCCATAACTAATCCACATAGGCAAGTACATAGTAATAAAATCCAAAATAGTTTATCACTGCGTTTCATTCTCTTAATAGCTTTATATAAACAGTGACAAGAAAAAAGTGCAGCGAAACAGAATAAGAAAAGAATTCCAATCTCCTTTATATGCGACTCATTTGGAATAAAGAGTATCCAAAGAGCAAATATAGATATGTATATTATGACAAATTGTACATATTTTTTTTGATTAATCATATTATGACTCCGTTTCAATAAAGTTGAATCTCGAGGGAATGCTAATTTAAATAATAGCATATAAAATAGGATGTTTTTTACTATAAAAATTACTTTTTTGAAAAAATGGTGCAAAGTTACAATTTACCACTGTAACATTGCACCACTTATTCTTTTAATTCCTCTTATAGCAGAAAGTTCATCTATTAATTGGAATAATGCTAAGTCTTTTTGTTTACTTTCAATCATAATATCGAAATTATGATTGTGTTTTTTTGCAATGTGTAAGAAAGGCTTAATAAACTCTAAATCGATATATTCAGCATGAGCCCTAAATTCTTTTTCCGATCTCGGGGAGGAAATGTGAACTTTAGGAGAGATATTTGTATGTGACCAAGTTTCAAAAATTGCAGGAAGCAACTCTTCTAGTGGTTCCTCGCAAAGATTGGCCATATGATGATGATAATCAAATACAAATGGAATATTTTCTTTTTGGCAAATTGATAAAGTTTCAGCGGTTGTATAGGTTTTGTCATCATTTTCAAGAGTCATTTGTTTTTTTATATGTGTAGGAAGTTTTTTTATGTTTTCATGGAAGCGCTCAATTGCCTTTTCTTTATTTCCATAGGCTCCACCTACATGAATATTAATGTAAGAAGAATCTGCAATGCCTATAGCATCCAATATTTTATAATGATAAGTCATATCCGTAATAGCGTTAGTAGTAATATGTGGCTTGTCGCTTGTAAATAGCGTAAATTGATTTGGATGAAAACTTATTCGTAAATTGTGTTCTTTAATTAAAGCCCCTATTTTACGCTAAAGTGGTGTGAATACCCCAATATAGTCAAACTCGACTTCGGGATGTGTTGCAAGTGGGACGATGGAAGACGATAGGCGATATAGTGGGATTTCATGCGCTATATTGTAATGAAGGATACGTATTGTGTGCTCTAAATTTTGCCTTATAACATGGTACAGTTTGTCTTCTCGCTCTTGCTTGCTGAGTTTCTTAAAGCTTGTAAACGTCATTGTTTTGGCAGGAGAACAGTCCCAGAGTGCCATTGCATGTGAGACATATCCAAACCGTATAAGCATATGAGATACACCTCTTTTATTCATTGTCTTTCCTATAAAAAGAAAGCAAACATTGTTCCAATCCATTCCTTTCCTCTATCGATAAGAGAAGGCGGGTTTACATCGCTATAGGAAAGTACAGATGCATTCTCTAGATCTTCATGGAATTTCTTTTTTACTGTTTGAATGAAATGTTTATTATATAACAGGCAGTTTATTTCATGGTTAATATATAAACTTCTCATATCAAAGTTTGCTGTTCCGATATCGCAAATATCATCGTCTACTATAATAATTTTGGCGTGAAAAAAACCTTGTTGAAATGCATAAATATTGCAACCAGCCTGTATTAATTTTCGGCAGTACGGAAATTTGGCTTCTCGAACAAGAGGGTGATCAGCTTTTTCTGGAACAAGAATTGTGATTTGAACCCCTCTTTCTCTTGCTTTTAATAAGGCATTCATAATTTTTTTTCCAGGAATGAAATATGGTGTACCGATACAGATTTCTTTTTTTGCCGCGTTAATTAAATGTAAAAAAGTATGCTGTAAATAAGCCCCATCAGTCGGAATAAATTGATGCAGGATGGTACCTGGGTTTTGTTTTGGAAAATAAAGAGAAGCATCTAATAAATTTTGTTTCGTATCATCAAACCAGTCATGCAAAAATTGCTTTTGTAAATCTTGAACCCCTTCTCCTGTAAGACGTAAATGGTAGTCTCGCCATAATCCTAAATATTCATTATGCCCTAGATACTCTTCACCGATATTAAATCCCCCGATATAGCCGGTTTTCCCATCAATCACTGTAATTTTCCTATGATTTCGTTGATTGGCAGAAAAGAAAGGCAGAGGAAATTTTACCTTATGACAAAATGAAAAAGATACACCATGTTTTTGCAGGGAGCGAATAGCTTCGTTTGATAAAGAATGGCTGCCAAATCGATCAAGTAAAAGTCGTACTTCAATTCCTTCCTGAGCCTTATCAATCAGCAATTTTAAAAATTCACGACTGATTTTATCGTTTTTTACAATGAAGAATAAAATATGAATGTGATGCTGTGCTTGTTTTATATCAGTAAATAAAGCGTCATACAAATCTTTCCCGTATGTATAAAGGTGAAAATCACTTTGACGTAAAGGGAAAGTGCGAGAGCTTACTCGTTTTAAATGAAGAAGTCTCCCGTATGAAAGGTCAATTGTAATCCAAAGAGTAACGGATATTAACAAAAGAGATAAGTAGAGCATTAGTGAATTCCCTCCTTCGCATTCTTTTCACCTTCAGTGTGTTACAAATGATACGGGTAGCACGGCTGTTATTATAAATTTCTTTAGAGGATAGATCTTGTACTGGTTAAAGTGTCACTTTATCCCGCTTTAACGGGCAGTAAGCTTCCTATTTCAAAAATTGATGAATAAGCAGAAGCTAGTTTGGAAATCAACTGCCCGTAAAAGCCCGATTGGTTCAACTAATAATCAGCGGGGGATGAACCACCCCTGCTGATTAAAGTTTCACTTTATAGTTTCACCGAAATAAACAGCTTTATGAAAAAATGTGTTGTTCTATAACAAAAAACTGTTGACTGAATGCTCACTCATTATATAATGGGGATAGGGGATATAATTCAGAAAATTATATATTTTTGAAGATTCAAAAAAGAAAGAAGGCTTACAAAGAGAGGGGTAGCATAAAAATGAATAGCTTACTGATCATTAATTGGCTGGCTGCCATTGCTGTTATTGCTTATGCAGGATATTTGTTTGTATATCTTATACGGACGAGAATGGCCTACATACAGTTAGGGAAAAAGATTGAATTTGACCGTCGTTTTAAAGAGCGTTGGGATCTCCTTAAGGTCAATGTTTTCGGTCAGAAAAAGCTGCTGAAAGATAAGAAAAGCGGCATCATTCACGTTATGTTCTTTTACGGATTTATTCTTGTCCAATTTGGAGCAATTGACTTCGTTTGGAAAGGACTCGCACCAGGATCACATCTTCCACTTGGACCACTATACCCTGCATTTACATTCTTCCAGGAAATTGTCACACTTGTTATTTTAATTGCAGTATTTTGGGCTTTTCATAGACGTTATGTAGAAAAGCTTGTTCGTTTAAAACGTAACTTCAAATCAGGTCTTGTTCTTATTTTTATCGGTGGTTTAATGATTTCTGTGCTACTTGGTAACGGTATGGGACTTATATGGCATGGCGAGGAGCTTTCATGGAGTGAACCAATTGCTTCTGCAATCGCTTACGTTTTTAGCGGGATAAATGAAACCGTAGCCATTTCAGTGTTCTATTTTTCTTGGTGGGTGCATTTACTAATTTTGTTAACGTTTTTAGTGTATGTTCCACAATCAAAACATGCGCATTTAATTGCAGGACCAGCTAATGTATTCTTCGGTCGTCTTTCAAACCCAGGGAAGCTTGAAAAGATTGATTTTGAAGATGAAACGCAAGAAACATTTGGTGTTGGTAAAATTGAAGACTTTAGACAAAATCAACTTATTGACTTATACGCTTGTGTAGAGTGTGGCCGTTGTACAAATATGTGTCCGGCAACAGGAACAGGAAAAATGTTATCACCGATGGACTTAATTTTAAAACTTCGCGATCATTTAACTGATAAAGGAGCTGCGGTAACATCAAAAGCACCGTGGGTTCCAGTAGTTGCCTTCAATAATACACAAGGAAATCAGTTAGCGATGATGGCAGCTGGAAAAGGGCAACAAGAATCAGCGTCTACAACGCTCGCTTACGATCCGAGTTTAATCGGAGATGTTATTACAGAAGAAGAGATCTGGGCATGTACAACGTGCCGTAACTGTGAAGATCAATGCCCAGTTATGAATGAGCATGTTGACAAAATTATTGACTTACGTCGATATCTCGTTTTGACTGAAGGAAAAATGGACGCGGAAGCACAACGCGCGATGACAAATATCGAGCGTCAAGGAAATCCGTGGGGGCTGAACCGTAAAGAGCGTGAAACATGGCGCCAAGGTGATGACGAAGTAACAGTTCCAACTGTAAAAGAAAAATCAAAAGCTGGGGAGGAATTCGAGTATTTATTCTGGGTTGGTTCAATGGGATCATACGACAATCGTAGTCAGAAGATTGCGATATCGTTTGCGAAGTTAATGAACGAAGCAGGCATTTCATTCGCAATTCTCGGTA
This sequence comes from Bacillus cereus group sp. BfR-BA-01356, assembly GCF_022663635.1. NCBI lineage: Bacteria > Bacillati > Bacillota > Bacilli > Caryophanales > Bacillaceae > Bacillus > Bacillus cereus group sp. BfR-BA-01356. The sequence goes on from NZ_JAKUFX010000007.1 coordinate 54,101, forward strand.
ATAAAGAAAAGAATTCTGGAGATACACCACGCCGCCTTGGAAATGAATTTGTATTCCAAGAGATGGCGACAAAGAATATCGAAGAATTTGAAAAGGCAGGAGTGAAGAAAATCGTTACGATTGATCCTCATGCTTATAACACATTTAAAAATGAGTATCCGGACTTTGGCTTGCAAGCAGAAGTCTATCATCATACAGAATTGTTAGCTCAGTGGGTGAAAGAAGGGCGCTTAAAGCCTGTTCACGCTATTGAAGAAACAGTTACGTACCATGATTCCTGTTATTTAGGAAGATACAACGAAGTGTATGAAGCGCCACGTGACATTTTGAAAGCGATTCCTGGAGTGAATCTTGTAGAAATGGCACGTAACCGTGAAACGGGAATGTGCTGTGGCGCAGGTGGTGGCTTAATGTGGATGGAAGAAACAACAGGTTCACGTATTAACGTTGCTCGTACAGAACAAGCATTAGCTGTACAGCCATCCATTATCGGTACAGGTTGTCCATATTGCTTAACGATGATCAGTGATGGAACGAAAGCGAAAGAGGTAGAAGAGAAGGTTCAAACTCTTGATGTGACAGAGATTTTAGAACGATCTGTTATCGGACAGAAAAAAGAAGCGATGTAGTTTGTAAGAATGTATACAACTTTAGAAAGAGGTGCAATGATTGCACCTCTTCTCAACGTAGGGATACCGAGCGAGCGCTCAGTGTTAAAAAATGAAATGGGGGAAAGAAACATGAGTAAAACAGTTATTTTAAGTGCTGCAAGAACACCAGTTGGAAAATTTGGAGGATCTTTAAAAGATGTAAAAGCGGCGGAACTTGGAGGAATTGCAATTAAAGCAGCGCTTGAAAGAGCAAATGTTGCGGCTAGTGATGTTGAAGAAGTTATATTTGGAACGGTTATTCAAGGTGGACAGGGGCAAATTCCATCGCGCCAAGCTGCAAGGGCTGCTGGAATCCCATGGGAAGTGCAGACGGAAACAGTGAATAAAGTTTGTGCATCAGGACTTCGTGCGGTTACGTTGGCGGATCAGATTATTCGTACTGGCGATCAATCACTAATTGTAGCTGGCGGTATGGAGTCGATGAGTAACAGTCCTTACATTTTACGCGGAGCAAGATGGGGATACAGAATGGGCAATAACGAAGTTGTTGATTTAAACGTTGCTGACGGTTTAACATGTGCATTTTCAGGTACACACATGGGCGTTTATGGCGGAGAAGTTGCGAAGGAAGATGGAATTTCTCGCGAAGCGCAAGATGAATGGGCATATCGTAGCCATCAGCGTGCGGTTTCAGCGCATAAAGAAGGGCGTTTTGAAGAGGAAATCGTGCCAGTAACGATTCCGCAAAGAAAAGGCGATCCTATTGTCGTTGCAAAGGATGAGGCGCCACGTGAAGATACAACGATTGAAAAGTTAGCAAAGTTAAAACCTGTATTTGATAAGACAGCGACGGTGACAGCTGGTAATGCGCCGGGACTAAATGATGGTGGTGCCGCACTTGTATTAATGAGCGAAGACAGAGCGAAGCAAGAAGGAAGAAAGCCATTAGCGACAATTTTGGCGCATACAGCAATTGCAGTGGAATCTAAAGATTTCCCAAGAACGCCAGGTTATGCAATTAACGCATTGCTTGAAAAAACAGGCAAGAAAATTGAAGACATCGATTTATTCGAGATTAATGAAGCATTTGCAGCGGTAGCAATTGCAAGTACAGAAATCGCAGGAATTGATCCGGAAAAATTGAATGTAAATGGCGGCGCGGTAGCGATGGGACATCCAATTGGAGCAAGCGGAGCGCGCATTATCGTTACACTAATCCATGCACTTAAGCAGCGCGGCGGCGGAATTGGAATTGCTTCGATTTGTAGCGGTGGCGGTCAAGGGGACGCAGTGATGATTGAAGTCCACTAATTAAAGTTCGAGGGTATAAAATTTATTAACAATTAAGGGGGAAGAAAAAATGGGTGTACAAAACATTGTTGTAATTGGTGCAGGGCAAATGGGATCAGGAATTGCACAAGTATGTGCAATGGCAGGATATGACGTGAAGGTACAAGATTTAAAGCAAGAGCAATTAGATAGAGGATTGGCTATCATTACGAAAAACTTAGCACGCCAAGTAGAAAAAGGACGTATGAAGGAAGAAGAGAAGGAAGCCACATTGAATCGTCTTACAGTAACGCTTGATTTAGATTGTGTGAAAGAAGCGGATCTTATTATTGAAGCAGCTGTTGAGAAAATGGATATTAAAAAGAAAATCTTTGCGAATCTAGATGAAATTGCTCCAGAACACGCAATTTTAGCGACGAATACGTCATCTCTGCCAATTACAGAAATTGCAGCGGTAACGAAGCGTCCGGAAAAAGTAATCGGTATGCACTTTATGAATCCAGTTCCAGTTATGAAGCTTGTTGAAATTATTCGTGGTTTGGCTACCGATGATGCGGTATATGAAGCAATTGAAGATATTACGAAAAAAATTGGGAAAGTACCAGTTGAAGTGAATGATTTCCCAGGTTTTGTATCAAATCGCATTTTGCTACCGATGATTAACGAAGCAATTTATACGTTATATGAAGGTGTAGCGACGAAAGAAGCAATTGATGAAGTCATGAAGCTTGGTATGAACCATCCGATGGGGCCTTTGACACTCGCCGATTTTATCGGTTTAGATACGTGTTTATACATTATGGAAGTGTTGCATGAAGGATTAGGAGATAGTAAATATCGCCCATGTCCGTTATTACGTAAGTATGTGAATGCAGGATGGTTAGGGCGTAAAACAGGTCGTGGATTCTACGTTTACGAATAAATGCCCCCTTTGTTACAACATAGTGGTCTTACCAAATTATTTAAAGGATATATAGCAAATGGAGGCGGAATATATGAACTTTCGTTTTAATGAAGAGCAGCAAATGATGAGGAAAATGGTTCGGGATTTTGCACAGAAGGAAATAGCTCCCTTTGTTCCTAGTATGGAACAAGGGGTGTTCCCGAAAGAGATTTTGCAAAAGATGGGTGAGCTTGGATTAATGGGTATTCCAGCGCCTGCAAAATACGGCGGGGCAGAAATGGACTTTATTTCTTACATTCTAGCAATTGAGGAAATCTCAAAGGTAAGTGCAACAGTTGGTGTAATTTTAGCTGTACATACGTCAGTTGGAATGAATCCGATTTTATATTTTGGAACAGAAGAACAGAAGAAAAAATATGTTTCTAAACTTGCAACCGGGGAATATTTAGGTGCATTTGCTTTAACAGAGCCAAATGCAGGATCAGATGCAGGGAGTTTGAAATCAAGAGCTGTGAAAAAAGGTGATCATTATATTATTAATGGATCGAAAGTGTTTATTACAAATGGTGGTGAAGCAAGTACATACATTGTATTCGCTTCTACAAATCCAGAGGCAGGAAAAAGTGGTATTTCTGCATTTATAGTAGAGAAAGATACACCTGGTTTAATCATTGGAAAAGATGAACATAAGATGGGACTTCTCGGTTCTCGTACAGTACAACTTACTTTTGAAGATATGAAAGTGCCAGCTGAGAATTTACTTGGGGAAGAAGGACAAGGATTCAAAGTGGCGATGGCGAATTTAGATGTTGGGCGAATTGGAATCGGTGCGCAGGCTTTAGGAATTGCTGAAGCGGCGCTTGGCTGTGCAATTGATTATGCAAAAGAAAGAGAGCAATTCGGGAAGCCAATTGCGGCGCAGCAAGGGATTGGCTTCAAGCTTGCAGATATGGCAACAAGTGTCGAGGCAGCAAGGTTACTCGTATATAGAGCGGCATCTCTTAGGGCACAAGGATTACCATGCGGTAAAGAAGCATCTATTGCGAAATTATTTGCTTCTAAGACAGCGGTTGAAGTCGCGATTGAGGCGGTGCAAGTATTTGGTGGTTACGGTTATACGAAAGACTATCCAGTAGAACGATTTTTCCGTGATGCGAAAATTACGCAAATATATGAAGGAACAAGTGAAATACAGAAACTTGTTATTAGCCGTGCTTTATAAAAGGGCGAGGGGGAGACGGAGATGCATTTTAAACTATCAGAAGAACATGAAATGATAAGAAAAATGGTTCGAGATTTTGCTAAAAATGAAGTGGCACCAACAGCAGCTGAGCGTGATGAAGAAGAGCGATTTGATCGAGAGTTATTTGATCAAATGGCAGAGCTTGGTTTAACTGGTATTCCATGGCCTGAAGAGTACGGTGGAATTGGAAGCGATTACTTAGCATACGTAATCGCTATTGAAGAATTATCTCGCGTTTGTGCTTCAACAGGTGTAACACTGTCTGCGCATACTTCACTTGCGGGATGGCCAATTTTTAAATTTGGGACGGAAGAGCAAAAGCAAAAGTTTTTACGGCCGATGGCTGAAGGGAAGAAAATTGGTGCATACGGCTTAACGGAACCAGGATCTGGATCGGATGCTGGTGGAATGAAGACAATCGCAAAGAGAGATGGCGATCATTATATTTTAAATGGATCAAAAATTTTCATTACAAATGGCGGTATTGCTGATATTTATGTTGTTTTTGCGCTAACTGATCCTGAATCGAAGCAGCGCGGTACGAGTGCATTTATTGTAGAAAGTGATACACCGGGATTTTCAGTTGGGAAGAAGGAGAGCAAGCTAGGGATTCGCTCTTCACCAACGACTGAAATTATTTTTGAAGATTGCCGTATTCCTGTAGAGAATCTACTTGGAGGAGAGGGGCAAGGGTTTAAAGTTGCGATGCAAACATTAGATGGAGGTCGTAACGGTATTGCGGCGCAAGCTGTTGGGATTGCACAAGGAGCTTTAGATGCTTCTGTAGAATATGCAAGGGAGCGCCATCAGTTTGGAAAACCAATTGCGGCGCAGCAAGGGATTGGCTTTAAACTTGCGGATATGGCAACAGATGTAGAAGCAGCACGCCTTTTAACATATCAAGCGGCTTGGCTTGAATCAGAAGGGCTTCCGTATGGAAAAGAATCAGCGATGTCAAAAGTATTTGCAGGCGATGCAGCGATGAAGGTGACGACTGAAGCGGTGCAAGTATTTGGTGGTTACGGTTATACGAAAGATTATCCAGTAGAGCGTTATATGCGAGATGCAAAGATTACACAAATATATGAAGGAACACAAGAGATTCAGAGGCTTGTAATTTCTCGTATGTTAACGAAGTAGGAACGAAAGCGTAGGTATTTTCCTACGCTTTTTCCTTCCAAAAAATAATAGAGAGAGGTGAAGAGAATGGTTAAACATAATGTGCATGCATCGGTGAAAGATGAAAAATTAGTTGCGTTAAGACGTGAACAAATGATTAAAGGTGCGGTGCAACTGTTTAAACAAAAAGGATTTCCGCGTACAACAACGAGAGAGATTGCAAAAGCGGCTGGGTTTAGTATAGGGACACTTTATGAGTACATTCGTACCAAAGATGATGTTTTATATTTAGTTTGTGATAGTATATATGAACATGTAAAAGAAAGATTAGAGGAAGTAGTGTGTACAGAAAAAGGGAGTATAGAAAGTTTAAAGATAGCAATAACGAATTACTTTAAAGTGATGGACGAATTACAGGAAGAAGTATTGATAATGTATCAAGAGGTACGCTTTTTACCGAAAGAATCACTTCCGTATGTATTAGAAAAGGAGTTTCAAATGGTAGGAATGTTCGAGAATATTTTAGAACAGTGTACGGAAAATGGAACATTTACATTAAATAAAAAAGAAATACAGCTTCTTGCGCATAATATTTTTATACAAGGACAGATGTGGGGATTTAGACGCTGGGCGCTGCAAAAACTGTATACGCTCGAAGAATATACAGAAATGCAAATTAGGTATGTATTGCAAGGGGCCCATATGCTTCCGAAATAAGGAACAGACAAATTATAATTTTACTACCCTATAAAAGTTTCCCGTTTTTTTTGTAGCATATTTGTGCGACTTTTGTTTATAATGAATAGTATGGATTTTTTTAAGCAGGCCGTTATATATAAGGTTATATTTGATGAAAGGAAGTGCCGCATAAGTGGATTTTAAGCAATATTCACCAGAAGAGCTAAAAGAATGTTCAATGATTGAAGTTGTACATAGCGTTTTAGGGGATAAAAAACAAGCAACGACATTCAACGAGTTGGTTCAAGAAATCGCTCAAGTGCTGGGACTATCTCAAGAGCAAGTTAATGCGAAAATCGCACAATTTTATACAGACTTAAACATCGATGGACGTTTCATTAATTTAGGAGAAAATCGTTGGGGACTACGCAGCTGGTACCCATATGAGCAAATTGATGAAGAAATCTTGCCTCAACCAAAACCGAAGAAGAAACGTAAAGTTGAAGAAGACGGTTTTGACGACTACATTGAAGAAGACGAAGATGACTTCGACGATGCAGACGTAAGTGAAGATGAAGACGATGTAGAAGATTTGGACAAGGTTCTTGAAGAAGAAGACGGAGATGACGACGATCTTGATGATTTAGACGAAGATGACGACGACTTCGCTGAAGAAGAACTTGAGTATGATGAAACTGAAGAAGAAGAGGAAGAACTGTAGTTCTTGACTTTTCATTATCGTCCATGTAGAATCATTTTTGGGCTCTTTAAAAAAGGACGATAATACTTTTAAAGTGTAAATATAAAAGAAAATTGCTCCCTACTTATTACTTTTTGTGATGAGGGGAGCAATTTTCTTTTTTGTTTTTTGTTTAGAAAATAAAAAGAGTCTAACAATAAGATGGATACAGTGTTATCTACATACGTTGCGCTTTGCAACGGTGATTATATAACAGCAAAATAGAAGGGAGCTTTTTCATGACTAAGTATATTTTTGTAACAGGCGGTGTAGTATCGTCTTTAGGAAAAGGTATTACAGCAGCATCTCTTGGAAGACTTTTAAAAAATCGTGGTTTAAACGTAACGATTCAAAAGTTTGATCCATACATTAACGTAGACCCAGGGACTATGAGCCCATACCAACACGGTGAGGTATTCGTAACAGATGATGGCGCTGAAACTGACTTAGACCTTGGTCACTATGAGCGTTTCATCGACATTAACTTAAACAAATACAGCAACGTAACAACAGGTAAAATTTACTCTTCAGTTCTTCAAAAAGAGCGTCGCGGTGAATATTTAGGAGGAACAGTTCAAGTTATTCCTCACATTACTAACGAAATTAAAGAGCGCGTATATCGTTCTGGCCGTGAAACAAATGCGGATGTTGTTATTACAGAAATCGGTGGAACTGTTGGTGATATCGAGTCTCTACCATTCTTAGAAGCAATCCGTCAAATTAAGAGCGACATCGGTCGTGACAATGTAATGTACATTCACTGTACGTTAATCCCGTACTTAAAAGCAGCGGGTGAAATGAAGACAAAACCAACACAACATAGTGTTAAAGAACTTCGTAGCTTAGGTATTCAACCAAACATTATCGTTGTTCGTACAGAAATGCCTGTTTCTCAAGATATGAAAGACAAGCTTGCATTATTCTGTGACATCGATACAAAAGCAGTTATCGAAGCTCGCGATGCAGATACTTTATATGCGGTTCCATTATCTCTTCAAGAACAAAACATGGACCAAATCGTTTGTGATCACTTAAAATTAGACAATCCAGCTGCAGATATGACAGAGTGGACTGCGCTAGTTAACAAAGTGCGTAATCTTTCTAAGAAAACAAAAATCGCTCTTGTTGGTAAATATGTAGAACTTCAAGATGCTTATATTTCTGTTGTAGAAGCACTTCGTCATGCTGGTTACTCATTCGACACAGATGTAGAAGTAAAATGGGTAAATGCTGAGCATGTAACAGCAGAAAACGTAAAAGAATTAGTTGGCGATACAGATGGTATCCTTGTACCAGGTGGCTTCGGCGATCGTGGTGTAGAAGGTAAAATCGTTGCGATTCAATATGCTCGTGAAAACAAAGTTCCATTCTTAGGAATTTGCTTAGGTATGCAACTTGCATCAATCGAATTCGCACGTAATGTATTAGGTTTAGAAGGTGCTAACTCTTCTGAAATCAACCCTGACACACCATATGCAATCATCGACTTATTACCAGAACAAAAAGATGTAGAGGACCTAGGTGGTACACTTCGTCTTGGTCTATACCCATGTAAGCTTGCTGAAGAAACAAATGCTTACAATGCTTATAATGAGCCGGTTGTATATGAGCGTCATCGTCATCGTTATGAGTTCAACAACCAGTTCCGTCCTGATATGGAAAAAGAAGGATTTGTATTCTCTGGTACAAGCCCAGACGGCCGTCTAGTTGAAATCATTGAATTAAAAGACCACCCTTGGTTCGTGGCAGCACAGTTCCACCCAGAACTTGTTTCTCGTCCAAACCGTCCACAACCATTGTTCCATGACTTCGTAAGAGCTTCTATTACGAATAAAGAGAGCAAGTAATAAAAAAAGCGCCTGAAATAAGGCGCTTTTTTTAATATTCATTTAACATTTCATCGATTGTAAATTTGATTCCGTGATAAGCAAATAAAGCTACTATTAAACTTGGGAATCCGTAGCGATTACCTTCATCGTCTGGAATAAGACCTTTTAACAGTTTTGTATCAATATGTACGTCTGTATATCGTTCGAGTGATTCCGTACCTTCTTGAAGAGCAGAAATGCCGACAATAGAGTGTCCCTCTTCTTGTAGTTTTTTTGCAATTTCTACAACCGCTTCATCTGTTGAAAAACGGCTAATAAGAAGTACACGATCTGCAGAAGTTACTTCTACTTCTTTACCATTTTCAAATAAGCGTTTTGCTTGCTTCATTGGTTCAGCACCGAATAGTGCCTCGGCAACAACGCCCTCCATTTCATTTGTACCATGTAAATAAATGAAACCATCGCCAACTAGTGCTTGAGCAAGTAAACGAGCGCTATCTTCTATATTCATTTCTTCTTTTTGAGAAACTCTGGAGAAATAACCACTTAATTGAGTTGAAAAAATTTTTAACATAATGTTACTCCCTTCGTACGTGTTTGCCGGCTTTCATTATAATTTATTTTTTTAGAAAGGTGAAATCGTAGGGTAGCATAACAAAATAGGAAACGGTAAAATAAGAAAGAATAGGAAGGAATTTGCCAAAGAATAGCGAAAATAAATCGTTAAGATATAAGAAGCTTTAAATCTTGTACTTACAAAGAAAGGTTGGGAATTATGGAAGGTAAAATTTTAATCGTTGATGATCAATATGGGATTCGTGTGTTATTACATGAAGTGTTCCAAAAAGAAGGTTATCAGACATTCCAAGCAGCGAATGGATTTCAAGCTTTAGATATCGTGAAAAAAGATAATCCAGATTTAGTAGTGTTAGATATGAAAATTCCAGGCATGGATGGTATAGAGATTTTAAAGCATGTAAAAGAAATTGATGAGAGTATTAAAGTAATTTTAATGACTGCTTATGGAGAGCTTGATATGATCCAAGAAGCAAAAGATTTAGGAGCTTTAATGCATTTTGCTAAACCATTTGATATTGATGAAATTCGTCAAGCTGTGAGAAATGAGCTCGCTGTAGAGGCGTAAAAATGAATTTTTTATAAAAAATATGGAAAAAAGCGTTTACATGGACTATTGTGCAGGTGAATACGGTTGAGTTTTTGAGTACAAGTTGTTATCCTATTGAGTGTAGAAAAAAGTCCGGTATGTAGATATACATATTTTACCTTATTCTGGTCATACTACCAGCGATAAGAACTTATCGGATACAAAAAACGTTTTTTAGGAGGATTCACCATGCCTTTAGTTTCTATGAAAGAAATGCTAAACAAAGCACTAGAAGGAAAATACGCAGTTGGTCAATTCAACATGAACAACTTAGAGTGGACTCAAGCTATCTTAGCTGCTGCGGAAGAAGAAAAATCTCCTGTAATCCTAGGTGTATCTGAGGGTGCAGCTCGTCATATGACTGGTTTCAAAACAGTTGTAGCTATGGTTAAAGCTTTAATCGAAGAAATGAACATCACTGTTCCTGTAGCGATTCACCTTGACCATGGTTCAAGCTTCGAAAAATGTAAAGAAGCAATTGATGCAGGTTTCACATCTGTAATGATCGACGCTTCTCACCACCCATTCGAAGAAAACGTTGAAACTACTAAACAAGTAGTAGAATACGCACACGCTCGTAACGTATCTGTTGAAGCTGAGCTTGGAACAGTTGGCGGACAAGAAGACGACGTAATCGCTGAAGGCGTAATTTACGCTGACCCAGCAGAGTGTAAGCACCTTGTTGAAGCAACAGGTATCGATTGCCTAGCTCCAGCTTTAGGTTCTGTACACGGTCCTTACAAAGGTGAGCCTAACTTAGGATTCGCTGAAATGGAACAAGTTCGTGACTTCACTGGCGTACCTTTAGTATTACATGGTGGTACTGGTATCCCAACTGCTGATATCGAAAAAGCTATCTCTTTAGGTACTTCAAAAATCAACGTAAACACTGAGAACCAAATCGAGTTTACAAAAGCTGTTCGTGAAGTATTAAACAAAGACCAAGAAGTTTACGATCCTCGTAAATTTATCGGACCTGGCCGCGACGCTATCAAAGCAACTGTTATTGGTAAAATTCGCGAATTCGGTTCTAACGGTAAAGCGTAAGAATAAAATTCCGTTTTGGAAACCGTCTAGTCTTTTAGACGGTTTCCTTTCGTTGTATAATGAAAGCGTGAACAAGTCTAAAGATTTTATCATTTTTGGTTTTTAAATAGAAAATAATGTGCATAGTCCTATTAATAAATGTGATAACGTATCTAAATTGATAAAGTGAATTCGATGAATAGTTGATCTTTATCTATTCGTGCTACAGGAGAAATGAAGATAATGGTTTCCTATTTATTGAGTTTTGGGATGGAAAGAGTAATTGAGATTCTTAAGGGGAGCTTTCTATAAAAAGATAGAAAGTAAATACATTCACAAGAAGGGAGCTCAATATGGAAAAATTGCTAATTGAAGGCGGAAGAGCTTTAAATGGAACAATTCGAGTAAGTGGTGCAAAGAACAGTGCCGTTGCATTAATTCCAGCGACAATTTTAGCAGATACTCCAGTAACTATTGGTGGTGTCCCTAATATTTCGGACGTGAAAATGTTAGGAGACTTACTAGAGGAAATTGGAGGGAAAGTAACTTATGGACAGGAGGAAGAGATGGTAGTCGATCCTTCTAACATGGTTGCAATGCCTTTGCCAAATGGAAAAGTGAAAAAATTGCGCGCTTCTTATTATTTAATGGGTGCAATGCTTGGCCGTTTTAAAAAAGCTGTTATTGGGCTTCCGGGTGGATGTCATTTAGGACCGAGGCCGATTGATCAGCATATTAAAGGGTTTGAAGCGCTAGGTGCACATGTTACGAATGAACAAGGTGCCATCTATTTAAGAGCAGATGAGCTACGCGGGGCACGTATTTATTTAGATGTTGTTAGTGTAGGAGCTACGATTAATATTATGCTAGCAGCTGTACGAGCGAAAGGTAGAACTGTTATTGAAAATGCAGCGAAAGAGCCTGAGATCATTGATGTAGCTACATTGTTAACAAGCATGGGAGCACGTATTAAAGGTGCTGGTACTGATGTAATCCGAATAGATGGTGTTGACTCTTTACATGGTTGTCACCATACTATCATTCCAGATCGTATTGAAGCTGGTACGTATATGATTCTAGGAGCTGCATCAGGAGGAGAAGTAACGGTTGATAACGTTATTCCTCAGCATTTAGAATCAGTTACTGCAAAGCTAAGAGAAGCTGGTGTTCAAGTTGAAACGAACGATGATCAAATTACGGTGAACGGTAATAGAAAGTTAAAAGTAGTTGATATCAAAACGCTTGTATATCCAGGTTTTCCAACGGATTTACAACAGCCGTTTACGACGCTTTTAACAAAGGCACACGGGACGGGAGTTGTAACAGATACAATTTACGGTGCCCGTTTCAAACACATTGATGAATTACGTCGTATGAATGCTCAAATTAAAGTAGAGGGTCGTTCGGCAATTGTAACTGGTCCTGTGTTACTGCAAGGTGCAAAAGTGAAGGCGAGTGATTTACGAGCAGGAGCGGCACTTGTTATTGCAGGGTTAATGGCAGATGGAATTACAGAAGTAACAGGACTTGAGCATATTGATCGAGGTTATGAGAATATAGTGGACAAGCTTAAAGGGCTTGGTGCAAACATTTGGCGAGAACAAATGACAAAGCAAGAAATTGAAGAAATGAAGAACGCATAAGTGATACTTCCGCAAGGGGGAAGCGAAGCATCACTACTTGCGGAAGTACACTTTATAGAAAAACACGGTTCATAAAATACGGCAGAAATATAAAGGCTTAAAGGAGAGGGATTATCGTGGAAAGAAGTTTATCTATGGAGTTAGTACGTGTAACAGAGGCTGCAGCTTTATCATCAGCGCGTTGGATGGGGCGCGGGAAAAAGGATGAGGCAGACGGTGCAGCAACATCAGCTATGCGTGATGTATTTGATACAATTCCGATGAAAGGTACAGTTGTAATTGGTGAAGGTGAGATGGATGAAGCACCAATGCTATATATCGGAGAGAAATTAGGTACAGGATATGGACCACGTGTAGACGTTGCGGTTGATCCTTTAGAAGGGACAAACATCGTAGCAGCTGGTGGCTGGAATGCTCTTGCTGTCATTGCAATTGCAGACCACGGTAATTTGTTACATGCCCCTGACATGTACATGGATAAAATCGCGGTTGGCCCAGAAGCAGTTGGGGCGGTCGACATTGATGCGCCTATTATTGATAACTTACGTGCAGTTGCGAAAGCGAAAAATAAAGATATTGAAGATGTTGTAGCGACAGTTTTAAATCGTCCACGTCATCAAGAAATTATCGAAGAAATTCGTAAAGCTGGTGCGCGCATTAAATTGATTAATGATGGAGATGTAGCTGGAGCGATTAATACAGCGTTTGATCGTACAGGTGTAGATATTTTATTTGGGTCTGGTGGAGCACCTGAAGGTGTATTAGCAGCAGTTGCTTTAAAATGTTTAGGTGGAGAAATTCACGGAAAACTATTGCCACAAAACGAAGCTGAATTAGCACGTTGTAAAAAAATGGGCATAGAAGACATTAATCGTATCCTTCGCATGGAGGACTTAGTAAAAGGTGACGATGCAATCTTTGCAGCAACAGGCGTAACAGATGGAGAACTATTACGCGGTGTTCAATTTAAAGGTAGCGTAGGAACAACGCAATCCCTTGTTATGCGCGCAAAATCAGGCACAGTTCGCTTCGTGGATGGACGTCATAGCTTGAATAAAAAACCAAACTTGGTTATTAAATAAAAAGCGTAAGCAGCTCGTTCAGAATGGGAGGGGGATGGAGCTTCTGACGTAGAGGCGCTTTTTGCCTCACAGGAAGAAGTGAAGCCACCGACCATTCTAGCTGCTGAAGCTAGATTAAATAAAAAGCGTAAGCAGCTCCTTCAGAAAGGTTAAAATGGTCGATCTTTCTAACTATCGGAGCTGGAACTAAATTAAATAAGAAGCGAAGACAAATTTTCTTGTCTTCGCTTCTTGTATTTGTGTTCCAACGTATTGATTAAAACTAGATAAAAGGGTTACAATAGTGAATATTACCCTACTTGAACTTATTGCCTTTCATTATTAATTATTTGCCTTCCGTATTTTTTCCCTTTACCCATGAAAAAAGAGAATAACGTTAAAGTGTGGTGTCTGAATGAATTTGTCAATTGCAGCATTAGAAAACATGAAATTAAAAGAGTTATACGAGCTTGCGAAAGAATTTAAGATTTCGTATTATAGCAAGTTAACGAAAAAAGAGCTGATTTTTTCTATTTTGAAAGCTCGAGCAGAAAAAGAAGGTTTCTTTTTCATGGAAGGCGTATTAGAAATTATTCAATCAGAAGGATTTGGATTCCTACGTCCTATCAACTATTCTCCAAGCTCAGAAGATATTTATATCTCAGCTTCGCAAATTCGTCGTTTCGATTTACGTAATGGAGATAAGGTTTCTGGTAAAGTACGACCTCCGAAAGAAAATGAACGCTATTTTGGGTTATTACAAGTTGAAGCTGTAAACGGAGATGATCCAGATTCAGCAAAAGAGCGTGTGCATTTCCCTGCATTAACACCATTATACCCAGATCGCCAAATGAAATTGGAAACGGAACCGAAAAAGTTACCGACACGCATCATGGATTTAATCGCACCAGTTGGATTTGGACAACGTGGTTTAATTGTTGCGCCTCCAAAGGCTGGTAAAACAAGTCTATTAAAAGAAATCGCGCACAGTGTTACAACAAATCATCCGGAAGCAGAACTAATTGTACTTTTAATTGATGAGCGTCCAGAGGAAGTAACAGACATTGAACGTTCTGTTAAAGGAGATGTTGTAAGTTCTACTTTTGATGAAGTACCAGAAAATCATATTAAAGTAGCTGAGCTTGTGTTAGAACGTGCGATGCGTCTTGTAGAGCACAAGAAAGATGTTATCATTTTAATGGATAGTATTACCCGTTTAGCTCGAGCTTACAACCTCGTTATTCCACCAAGTGGTAGAACATTATCAGGTGGTATCGATCCAGCTGCCTTCCATAGACCGAAGCGTTTCTTTGGAGCTGCACGTAATATTGAAGAAGGCGGTAGCTTAACAATTTTAGCAACAGCCCTTGTTGATACAGGATCACGTATGGACGATGTTATTTACGAGGAATTTAAAGGAACTGGAAATATGGAACTTCACTTAGATCGTTCATTAGCTGAACGTCGTATCTTCCCAGCGATTGATATTCGTCGTTCTGGTACACGTAAAGAAGATCTATTAATTCCAAAAGAACATTTAGACAAGTTATGGGGCATTCGTAAGACAATGCGTGATACACCAGACTTTGTTGAAAGTTTCTTACGTAAGCTTCGTCAAACGAAGACAAATGAAGAGTTTTTACAAAACATTGTTGCAGACTCGAAAAGGTATGTAACAACTAAGTAAAGGGAAAAAAATCAGGACTCGCTTATTTTATAGTAAGCGAGTTTTTTATGCTGTTTAGGTGATATTAAAGAGAGAGATAAGTGAGAGAACCTTAGCCAGTCAGAGCTGGATGAGCTCCCTCCAGCGGCTAAAATCTCCGGTCATTTCACTCTCTCGCATGAAGCAAAAAGCGCTTCAAGGTCGAGAGTTCGAAGTGTCCTGGATTCTGAACGAGCCGCTTCTGCTTTTAAATGATATCCAGTTCCGGTGGCTAGCTCTTCGCATCTAAGAACCTTCCGCCCGAAAGGTAAAAAGCACCTTTAGGGCGAAAGAACCTTAACTGGTCAGAGCTGAGCGAGCCACCTCCACTTTTAAGATAATACCAGCTCCAGCGGCTAGAATGGTCGGTGGCTTCTGCTTTTAAATTGTATCTAGTTCCGACGGCTAGCTCTTCGTGTCTAAGAACCTCCCGCACTAAAGGTAAAAAGCACCTTTTGTGCGAGAGAACCTTAGCCAGTCAGAGCTAAACGAGCCGTCTCCACTTTTAATTTCAAAAGACAAAAACAGGTAGTTGCAAAATGAAGTTAGCCTTGTTATAATTTCATCATATGTGTTTCATCAATATAGTTGTGTATGCAGCTGAAGATGAAAAACTCTGTTTCGAAAATGATTCAGGGCGGAAGGAGATGAAAAGAATGAAAGCAGGAATTCACCCAGATTACAAGAAAGTTGTATTCATGGACACAAACACAGGCTTCAAATTCTTAAGCGGATCTACTAAAGGATCTAACGAAACTGTTGAGTGGGAAGATGGTAACACTTATCCATTACTAAAAGTTGAGATCAGTTCTGATTCTCACCCATTCTACACTGGACGTCAGAAGTTTGCTACTGCAGACGGACGCGTTGACCGCTTCAATAAGAAATACGGTCTTAAGTAATAAAAACATAAAACAGGCAAGTGTATGTATTCGCTTGTCTGTTTTTTTTGCGAAAATATTATACCTTTACCCTACTTTTAACTGAAAAGTAGATGAAAGGAGAGCTTCATGTACTTAATAAATCAAAATGGCTGGATTGAAGTGATTTGCGGTAGTATGTTTTCTGGCAAGTCAGAAGAGCTAATCCGCCGTGTGCGCCGTACGCAATTTGCAAAACAACATGCAATTGTATTTAAACCATGTATTGATAATCGATATAGTGAAGAAGATGTTGTATCACATAACGGATTAAAGGTAAAAGCAGTTCCTGTTTCAGCTTCAAAGGATATATTTGAACATATTACAGAAGAGCTGGATGTTATTGCAATCGATGAGGTGCAATTTTTTGATGGGGACATTGTGGAAGTGGTGCAAGTATTGGCAAATCGTGGCTATCGTGTCATTGTAGCTGGTTTAGACCAAGATTTCCGTGGTCTACCATTTGGACAAGTTCCTCAGCTGATGGCGATTGCTGAACATGTGACAAAACTACAAGCAGTATGTTCTGTATGTGGATCTCCAGCAAGTCGTACACAACGATTAATTGATGGAGAACCAGCGGCATTTGATGATCCAATTATTTTAGTTGGAGCTTCAGAATCGTATGAACCACGTTGTCGTCATTGTCATGCAGTACCTGCAAACAAAGATAAGTAAAACTCGCTGCGCAAGGCGGGTTTTTTTCAAAATAGAGAGAATGAGCGGTTTGAGCCGCTTGCGCTTTTAAATATAATTTGCGTTTTTTTGAGTAAGTACCATATACTATTTGTATTAGATACTAGGATGTAGAGGTGAATGATGTGTTAGATCGTTTGCAAGCTGTAGAAAATCGTTATGAGAAGTTAAATGAATTGTTAAGTGATCCAGCGATTATTAGTGATTCAAATAAGCTTCGTGAATATTCAAAGGAACAGTCTGATATACAGGAAACGGTAGAGGTGTATCGTGAGTATAAGGATGTTCGTGAGCAATTAAAAGATGCGAAAGCAATGTTAGAAGATAAGTTAGACGCAGAAATGCGTGAAATGGTAAAAGAAGAAGTTTCTGAGTTAGAATCACAAGATAAAACATTATCAGAGCGTCTGAAAATTTTACTTGTTCCAAAAGACCCTAATGATGATAAGAACGTTATCGTTGAGGTTCGTGGAGCTGCTGGTGGAGACGAGGCAGCTTTATTTGCTGGTGACTTATACCGTATGTATAGCCGTTACGCTGAGGTACAGGGCTGGAAAACGGAGATTATTGAGGCTAGCTATACAGAGTTAGGTGGATATAAAGAGATTATCTTTATGATTAATGGTAAAGGTGCTTTCGCGAAGCTGAAATTCGAGAATGGTGCTCACCGTGTACAACGTGTTCCTGAAACGGAATCTGGTGGACGTATTCATACATCTACAGCAACTGTAGCTGTATTACCAGAGGCAGAAGAAGTAGAAATTGATATTCATGAGAAAGATGTTCGTGTTGATACATTCGCTTCTAGTGGACCTGGTGGACAGAGCGTTAATACAACGATGTCAGCGGTGCGTTTAACGCATTTACCGACTGGTGTAGTTGTATCTTGTCAGGATGAGAAATCACAGATCAAGAATAAAGAAAAAGCGATGAAAGTATTACGCGCACGTGTTTATGATAAGTTTAGACAAGAAGCGCAAGCTGAGTATGATCAAAACCGTAAACAAGCTGTTGGTACGGGAGATCGTTCAGAGCGTATTCGTACGTATAACTTCCCGCAAAACCGTGTTACAGACCATCGAATCGGTTTAACGATTCAAAAGCTAGATCAAATCTTACAAGGTAAGTTAGATGATTTCATCAATGCCTTAGTGATGGAAGATCAGGCTCAAAAGATGGAGGCAGCTGAGTAATGCGTGTCTATGAAGCCCTGAAATGGGCTTCTTCTTTTTTACAGGAAAATGGACGAGATGAAAATGCGGGAGAAATTGTCCTTTGTCATGTATTAAAGGTGAACAGAACAGGATTACTTATGAATATGCGTGAAGAAATAACTGAGGAACAAGAGAAAAGCTTTACGGAGTTTATCCATAAGCATGTAGAAGGTATTCCTATTCAATATATGATTGGTTATGAAATGTTTTATGGACGGTCTTTCTTTGTGAATGAAGAAGTATTAATACCAAGGCCGGAAACAGAAGAGCTTATAGTGGGAGTATTAGAAAGAATCGAGCGCCATTTTGGTGATGAGAAACTACATGTAGCAGATATAGGTACAGGTAGTGGAGCGATTTCTATTACGCTTGCTTTAGAAAATAAAAATCTTCATGTGTATACAGTAGATATTGCACAAGAGTCGATTGAAGTTGCAAAAGAAAATGCAAAAGCTTTAGGTGCAGAAGTAACGTTCTATCACGGTGATTTATTGTCACCATTTCATAAAACGGGTCAAAAGCTAGATGTTGTTGTTTCAAATCCTCCATATATACCGGAAGAGGATTGGCGTGGTCTTTCTCCTGTTGTGAAAGAGCATGAGCCGAAGAGAGCACTTGTTGGTGGTGAAGACGGATTAGATTTCTATCGCCGTTTTATGGAAGAATTGCCGAATGTGTTGCAGAAGAAAGCGATTGTGGCGTTTGAAATTGGAGTAGGACAAGGTGAGGATGTAAAAAGATTGTTACAACAAGCTTTTCCACATGCTCATGTTGAGGTTGTTTTCGATATTAACGGAAAAGATCGTATGGTATTTGCAGAGATGGAGTAAGGTTCACACCTTACTCTATTTTTTTGTGGGAAAATTCATATAGATTTTGAATTTAATAGTTTAGAAAGATGAAAGTCTGTCCACACTGTTTGTAGAAGGGACGGTGGAGGAAATGAAAAAACAAGTTATTGCTTATCTTCTTATACTATTAATTGGTGCACAGTTACTTGTGCAGTTTGGATATATGAAAGCTGATGCGAAAGGGCCTTCAGTTATTCCGAAAGAGGCCGTTCGATTAAGAATTTTAGCAAATAGTGATTCAGATAAAGACCAGGCATTGAAGCGTAAAGTGCGTGATGAAGTAAAAGCACAAATTGATGGATGGGTAGCGGATTTAACTTCATTTGAAGAGGCACGCAAAGTAATTCAAAGTCATATTCCAGAAATCGAGAAAACGGTGGAAAATACGTTAAAAAGAGAAGGAAGTAAAGATTCATTTCAAGTGAAATTTAGTAAGAATGTAAAGTTTCCTACAAAGGTATATGGGAATTTTATTTATCCGGCAGGGGAATATGAAGCAGTCTTAATTACAATTGGGGAAGGTGAAGGGGCAAACTGGTGGTGTGTATTATTTCCACCGATGTGTTTCTTAGATTTTTCGAGCGGGACAGCTGTAAGAAAAGAAGAGCACGTTGTGAAGGCGGAATCTCCTGAAGAGGAGCAGGTACAACTAGATGAGGAAGTAGTAGATACAGAAGAGAATAAAGTGGATAAGGTAAAAGAAACGAAAGTTGTAAAGCGGGAAGCAGTAAAAAAAGTAACAGCTTCTGAAAAGAAAGTAGTGAAAAATGAAACAAAAGTCGAAGAGCAGCCTGTAAGTAAAGAAGAAACAAAAAATGTGGAAAAAGTGGAGAAACCTGTGGAGAAAAAACAAGAAAAGCAAAATGAGTATGTAAAAGTAGAAGAGGAAGAAAAAAAGCCAGAAGTTAAATTGTTTATTGTAGAAGCTTTTACATCTTTATTCTCTAAATAGTACTATTAATAAATCCCTCCTCATATATAAAAATGAGGAGGGATTTATTATGAAGAAAGTGTATTTTGCTACGAAAGCAGATGTGGAAAGATTACATTCTTTTTTCGGACAAGCTAATAAAAAAGATGATAAAATAAATGAGTTGTACGCACAATTTATGATTTTGGAAGAGGCGGAAGAAATACGAGCTGTAATTGGTTATGAACAAAGTGGGGAAGATGTACTTATTCGTTCTTGTTTATTCACACCTCATGTGGATAAACAGACTTTCTTATATTTTTTTGAAATGTTTTTGCAGTATATGAAAGAAAAAAGTGTTCAACAATTGTACTTACTAACAAATCATCCACAATCTGTACCGATCTTTCAGTTCTTTGACTTTTTTACTATAGAAAAGGATGAGGTTCCAGAGGGAATTCAACAGCTAGAACATTTTTGTAAAAATATAAAAGAGCAGAATGCAATAATACTAAATTGTCAGCTATTCACAAAGTTATCCACGGATTAATTAGGTTTATCCACATTTTGTGGATAAACCTTGTTTGTCTTTTGGATAAATCTCATAGTAAACTAAAAATAGACAAGTATTTAAGGCTAGAAAAGGACGTGGAAAAAAATGCATACAAATATGTGGGTTGTGGATAATGTTGTGGAAAGAAAAAAATATTATCCACAGTTACAAGAAGCAGCAAAATTATTAAGAGAAAATGAGGCGGTTGCTTTCCCTACGGAAACAGTATATGGGTTAGGGGCAAACGCGATGGATGATGAAGCAATCGCGAAAATTTTCGAAGCGAAAGGAAGACCGAGTGATAATCCACTCATTGTCCACATAGGTACAAAATCTCAGTTAGATGGGATTGTGAAAGAAATTCCACCAGTTGCAGAGAAGTTAATGGCGCATTTTTGGCCAGGACCATTAACAATTATTTTGCCGAGAAAAGAAGGAATTTCAGAGAAGGTGACGGCAGGACTTAATACGGTTGGAGTAAGAATGCCTGATCATCCAATTGCACTTGCTCTTATTGAAGAGGCGAATGTACCTGTTGCGGCACCAAGTGCGAATCGTTCAGGGCGTCCAAGTCCAACATTAGCTTCTCACGTATATGAAGATTTGAATGGGAAGATTGCAGGTATTGTTGATGGTGGTGCAACTGGAGTAGGCGTTGAATCAACTGTAATTGATTGTACAAGCACGGTTCCAACAATATTACGTCCAGGTGGGATTACGAAAGAACAATTAGAAGCGGTGATAGGTACTGTTTCTTTAGATCCAGCTTTAAAGGATGAGAAGGAAAAACCGAAATCGCCTGGAATGAAATACACACATTATGCGCCGAAAGCACCACTTAGTATTGTTGAGGGCTCACGTGAGTTTATTCAGCATCTTGTGGATGAGAAAAAGAAAGAAGGATTTAAAGTAGGCGTATTAACGACAGAAGAGTACCAGTATGTATATAGTGCAGATGTTATATTATCTTGTGGTGTTAGAAGTGACTTAGCTAGCGTTGCGACTAAATTATATGATGTACTTAGAACATTTGATGCAAGTGAAGTGGATGTTATTTTTAGTGAGTCATTCCCTAATGAAGGAATAGGGAATGCAATTATGAATCGTTTAACAAAAGCGGCAGGACATCATATTATTATTGAATGATAAGGTAAGATTAGCAAACAGAATATTTCTCCTTGGATAAGCATATTGTGAAGTAGCACGTCCAAGGAGGGGCATGAATGACGTTTGAACAGCTAATACCTTTAATAATTATGGCATTCGCCTTAGGGATGGATGCGTTCTCGGTGAGTCTTGGTATGGGGATGATGCCCCTAAAGTTAAGACAAATCCTGTATATTGGTATGACGATAGGTATATTTCATATTATTATGCCGTTTATAGGAATGGTACTAGGTCGTTTTTTATCAGAGAAATATGGAGATATCGCACATTTTGCGGGTGCTATTTTATTAATCGGACTAGGGTTTTATATTGTATATTCGACCATTTTACAAAATGAAGAGACTAGAACTGCCCCTATTGGAATTAGTTTATTCGTATTTGCATTTGGCGTCAGTATAGATAGTTTCTCAGTAGGGCTTAGTCTTGGTATTTATGGAGCACAGACAATTATTACGATTTTACTGTTTGGATTTGTTAGCATGTTATTAGCGTGGATTGGTTTATTAATTGGGAGACATGCGAAAGATATGCTCGGTACATACGGTGAGATAGTAGGTGGTATCATTTTGGTTGGGTTTGGATTATATATCCTTTTTCCTATATAATTTTATGTAGGAGGGAATTATGAACAAGCTATTGGAATGGTATGTTAAATTTTTAACCTTCTTTCCTCGATGGCTAAGAAGACTTATAATTTGGGGTATTATTTTGCAAATTTCGATGTTAGGTTGGATTAAGTTAATTCGTGAATGGTGAGATAGTTCCTTTCTGTGAATATTTTGTTTGTACTATATTTATTACGCTAAAAATTACAGATATAGAAAGGATGAGATGAATGACGAGATTGAAGCAAGTTTTTGGTATTATTATTAGTTTTTTTGTTTTTTGGTTTAGTATGCTCGGTGTACAAATGTTTGCTGAGTTTTTAGATATTGAGTCATTGAAATTTGTTGCGGGAAAGACTGAGGCGGCGCGTGCCTTTTACTCTCCGTACCCGTTTTTAATTGTTTTTCTTATTACATTGCTTTCCCTATACTTCTTCGTAATTAAGCTAGGGAAGCCGAAAAAAGAGAAAATGCCTACTTTAGAGGAAAAGAAGGAAGAATTACAATGATAAAATCCCCTGCTAAAAAGCAGGGGATTTTATATTTGAGTGATGGGAGGAATCTAGCCCCATTGCTTTTAAATATATCCAGTTCCAGCGGCTAGAATGGTCGGTGGCTTCGCGTCTTCCTGCGAGGCAAAAAGCGCCTCTACGTCAGAAGCTCCATCCCCCTCCCATTCTGAGCGAGCCGCTTTCGCTTTTAAACTGGCCTAACCAATTCAAATTGTTCTCCTAATTTTGCATAGTTGTGTCCTGCTAGGCGGCTTATTGGTTTGAGCCCTTCGGCGTGAATGCGCCCTTTTTCATATAGATGTTCGGCAACGTGGAAACGAACGACGCGTCCAATTAGTAGATCACAAGCTGGTGAGTCTTCTGTTCCGCCAAGTGGAATTGCACGTTCTAATACGCATTCCATTCGAATATTTGCTTCTTTTACACCTGGAACAGAGATGACTTCACTTTCGATTGGTGTTAGTTTTGCTAGTTCAATTTCACTTTCATTTGGCGGGAGATTAGCTGCTGTTTCATTAATTGCTGCTACATATGATTCGTCAGAAATATGTACGACAAATTCACCTTTTTCAATTGCGTTTCGGGAAGTGTCCTTTCTTTCTCCGGCTTTTCGTTGTACAGATACTGAGATAAGTGGTGGATTAGCAGCGACAATATTAAAATAACTATATGGTGCGCCGTTTAATACACCGTCTTTTGTTAAAGAAGTAACGAATGCGACAGGGCGAGGGATGATACTTCCAGTAAGTAATTTGTAATTATCTTTTTCAGTTTGTTCATTTGGATTAATGGATAACATGCTTGTAATCCCCTTTCTAAATATGAATACTTATTGTTTGTTTACAAGATAACGATGAGAAAATCCTGCTGGAAATAATATTTTGTTTCATAAAAAGAACTTACTTCAATTGTAATGAAGTAAGTTCTTTTTCAAGAATCTCAAATTTGAGATAAAAATTAAAGTAAAACGTATGCGCCAGGTCCGATTAAAGCTACACCAACAGCAACAGCGATTAACATTAAGTTATATTCATATCCGTTTTGTGTTACCCAGTAACCATTTTTTCCGTGAACAGTGAAGATAGCCATTAACATTGTTCCAACGATAAATAATGAACCAACTACAATGAAAATACCTGATGCGAATAAGAAACCACCTAGTAATTCAGTTGCGCCAGCCATAAATGCCATAAATACACCAGGACGTAAACCGATTGACTCCATCCAGCCACCTGTTCCTTTTAAACCGTAACCGCCGAACCAACCAAATAATTTTTGAGCGCCATGACCCATGAATGTAATTCCTATAATAAGACGAATAATAAGTAGACCGAAATCCATCATTTTTAAAAACCCCCTAAAAGTTATTAACTTATCTTAAGTAAGTAATAATAAAATAGTTACTTACTATAGTCAAGTGGATTTTGAAAAAAGTTTGAATTAAATTTTACAAATTAACAACAAAAAATAAAATGTAGTAAAGACCTCTAGACAAGTTGGGCAAAAAAAGAGAAAATATAAATAGAAGTTAACTTCTAATTGTTATTCAGACAATCAGAATTGACTGGAATTTTGTGAAGCGCTACAATAAGAGTCTATTAGTAATGACGTAATTTATTTCGAAAGCGTTTTTACAGTATAATATTCGAAGTATGAAGTCTTACATGTATCCCGAGCTTTACTAGGGATTGCCCTATAAACTTTTAGGTAAATTATAAGGAGGACTATCCTATGTTTAAAAAATTATTCGGTCTTGGTTCAAAAACAAATGAAGAAACAATCGTAGCTCCATTAACTGGAGCAGTGAAAAATATTGAAGAAGTACCAGATCCAGTATTTGCTGGTCGTATGATGGGTGACGGTGTTGCAATCGATCCTACTGAAGGTGTAGTTGTATCTCCAGTTGATGGTGAAATCGTACAATTATTCCACACAAAACATGCTATCGGAATTAAAGCGAAAAACGGTACAGAAATTTTAATCCACGTTGGATTAGAAACTGTAAAAATGGAAGGTGAAGGTTTCGAAGCTCACGTTTCTGAAGGCCAAGCTGTAAAAGCTGGAGATAAATTAATCTCATTCGACTTAGAATTAATCCGTGAAAAAGCGAAAAGCACAATTACTCCAATTGTTATTACAAACACAGATGCAGCTGAGTCTATTAAGACAACTGTAGGCGTAGCAGCTACAAAAGGTTCAACAGAAGTAATGAAAGTTACAATGAAATAATTGCAATATAAGAGGAATCCGTTTCGTATGAAATGGATTCCTTATTTTTGTTGCGTGTTCAGTATGTATGTTAAAATACTCTAGGCACTTGGAAATAGGGTTTCACATATATGTGGATAAGGCGCATTTTTCTTAGAAAAAATATAAGAGAAATGCGCCTTTTGTATATTCACATTTCTTTTGTTCTATTCTAATGTAAGTTATGATGAATGATAAGAAATCGAATATAGGGGTGGGTTTGAATGAAACGAGTGTTATTTGTTTGTACTGGCAATACATGTCGTAGTCCAATGGCTGAGGCGTTGCTTCGTCATCACGGAGGAGATAAGTTTGAAGTGCAATCTGCTGGTGTTTTCGCCTATCCTGGGAGCGATGCATCGGTACATGCGAAGGAAGCTTTAGCTGAAAAAGGAATTTCAATTGATCATGCGGCGCAGCAAGTAAATGAAACTTTGCTTGATTGGGCTGATATTGTCGTAACGATGACAGAAAACCATAAGCAAATTGTACTTGGGCATTATCCGAGCGTTGAAAAGAAATTAAATACGTTATATGGATTAACTGAAGGTATAGGCAAGGACATTTCAGATCCATTTGGAGGCTCGCTTTCTATTTATAAAGAAACGTTAGATGAAATGGAAAAACTTGTACAAACTTTACTGAAAAAACATTCAGTAGGTTGATGTTTCGTGTATAATACGATATTGGAGATCACTTCTTCCTATATGAGGTAGCGAGTGTGAAATGAAGATAATTGATTGAAACTTTGGAGGGGTAAAAATGAAAGTAGTAATAGCATCTGATCACGGCGGTATGAATATCCGCAAAGAACTTGTAAGTTTATTAGAAGAGTTAAATATTGAATATGTTGATTTAGGTTGTGAATGTGAAGCTGGTTCTGTTGATTACCCTGACTTTGCGTTTCCAGCAGCTGAAATGGTAGCGAATGGTGAAGTAGATCGTGGTATTTTAGTTTGTGGGACAGGCATTGGTATGTCAATCGCAGCAAACAAAGTAAATGGTATCCGTTGTGCGTTAGTTCATGATACTTTCAGCGCTAAAGCGACGAGAGAGCATAATGACACTAACATGCTAGCAATGGGCGAGCGTGTAATTGGTGCTGGTCTAGCGCGTGATATCGCGAAAATCTGGTTAACAACTGATTATGAAGGTGGTCGTCACGAAAACCGCGTAGGAAAAATTAAAACATACGAAACAAAGTAATAGATTCTAACTATCAGTAGTGTGAAATATAATTTGGTGAACCAACCTGTGAAAGGAAGAGGCGTAATGACAGAAATCGTAAAGGTAAGAGAACAGCTACAAATGTCGCTTTCTGATTTCCAAGAACAAGCTTCATTACAAAGCGGTCAAGTTTTTGTAGTGGGTTGTAGCACGAGCGAAGTGCTAGGCGAAAGAATTGGAACATCAGGAACGATGGAAGTAGCAGAGGCGATTTTCTCTGAGTTAAAACAATTTCAAGAGCAAACAGGTATTGAATTAGCGTTTCAATGTTGTGAGCATTTAAACCGTGCTTTAGTAGTTGAGAGAGAAGTAGCGATAAAATATCAATTTGAAATTGTAACAGTTACGCCTGTTAGATCAGCAGGTGGTGCATTGGGGACATACGCGTATCACAATTTGAAAGATCCGGTAGTAGTTGAGTTTATTAAAGCTGATGCAGGAATGGATATTGGTGATACATTTATCGGTATGCATTTAAAGCATGTAGCTGTTCCGGTTCGTACAAGTGTGAAGGAAATTGGAAGTGCGCATGTAACGATGGCCAAAACACGTGGAAAACTAATTGGTGGAGCACGTGCTGTCTATGCGGCAGTGGAAGAGACTACCACTTGCCGTTAAATATGAGAAATTAGGAAGTCATATAGTACCTGTTTATCATAAGGTAAAAGGTATGTTGTCTGACTTTATAATAGAAGAAAGAAAAGACCGATTTTCGGTCTTTTTTTTCTTTTATGATATAGAAAGTCATGTTAGAATGTAGTTGAAAACATGAAGGTTCGAAAGAATTACAACCTGAATTTTCGTTTTTTCTGAATAAATAAGAAAAAACTGTTGGGAATCGATGTAATTCGTTCAGAAAAGGGGGATTTTGGTGGATCATTTAAAACGTCAAGATGAAAAGGTATTTGCTGCAATTGAGGCAGAACTAGGAAGACAGCGTTCAAAGATTGAGTTAATTGCTTCGGAAAACTTCGTAAGTGAAGCAGTAATGGAGGCACAAGGTTCTGTTTTAACGAATAAGTATGCTGAAGGATATCCTGGAAAACGTTACTATGGTGGCTGTGAACACGTAGACGTAGTAGAAGATATCGCACGTGATCGCGTGAAAGAAATTTTCGGCGCAGAGCACGTAAATGTTCAACCACACTCTGGTGCACAAGCGAACATGGCAGTATACTTCACGATTTTAGAGCAAGGCGATACAGTACTTGGTATGAACTTATCTCATGGTGGTCACTTAACACACGGAAGCCCTGTTAACTTCAGTGGAGTACAATATAATTTCGTAGAATATGGCGTGGATGCTGACTCTCACCGTATTAATTACGATGATGTATTAGCAAAAGCGAAAGAACATAAACCAAAATTAATCGTTGCAGGTGCGAGTGCATACCCTCGTGTTATCGATTTCAAGCGATTCCGTGAGATTGCAGATGAAGTGGGCGCTTATTTAATGGTTGATATGGCACATATCGCAGGTTTAGTAGCTGCTGGTTTACATCCAAATCCAGTACCACATGCACATTTCGTTACAACGACAACACATAAAACGTTACGTGGTCCGCGTGGTGGTATGATTTTATGTGAAGAGCAATTTGCAAAACAAATTGATAAATCAATCTTCCCTGGTATTCAAGGTGGTCCACTTATGCACGTAATCGCTGCAAAAGCTGTTGCATTTGGTGAAGCACTTCAAGATGATTTCAAAACATATGCACAAAATATCATTAACAATGCGAACCGCTTAGCTGAAGGTCTTCAAAAAGAAGGACTTACACTTGTTTCTGGCGGAACAGACAATCACTTAATCTTGATTGATGTTCGTAACTTAGAAATCACAGGTAAAGTAGCAGAGCACGTATTAGATGAAGTTGGTATTACAGTGAACAAAAATACAATTCCATTTGAAACAGCAAGCCCATTTGTAACAAGTGGTGTACGTATCGGTACAGCAGCTGTAACATCTCGTGGTTTCGGTTTAGAAGAAATGGATGAAATTGCGTCACTTATTGCTTATACATTAAAAAATCATGAAAATGAAGCTGCGTTAGAAGAAGTACGTAAGCGTGTAGAAGCGTTAACTAGCAAATTCCCAATGTATCCAAATCTATAATAGATTGAAGAAGACTGCCGAGACTTAATTGTTTTGGCGGTCTTTTTTTTGGACATATATTATTTTTAAAGTATGTATACAAATGATGAATAAATTTTGGCGATATAATGAAGGATACAGCTCCCATAATTGGTAAAGATACTAGATAGATTCATTGTAAAATCATGATTTTGCCAAATTTGCCCTTGAATATTAGTAGCGTTTTCTTTACAATCGTAAATAGTGTAAAAAAGCGTGCAAACGCATGAATATCATCTAAAGGAGAGATTCACATGGGAAAACTGTATGTATTTGATCACCCGTTAATTCAACATAAGATTACATATATTCGCGATAAGAATACAGGTACGAAAGATTTTCGTGAATTAGTGGACGAAGTAGCAAGCTTAATGGCTTTCGAAATTACTCGCGACCTTCCACTTAAGGACATTGAAATTGAAACACCTGTAAGCAAAGCGACAACAAAAGTGATCGCTGGTAAAAAACTTGGTTTAATTCCGATTTTACGTGCAGGTTTAGGAATGGTTGATGGAATTCTGAAATTAATTCCAGCAGCAAAAGTAGGACACGTTGGTTTATACCGTGACCCTAAAACATTGCAACCGGTAGAATACTATGTGAAACTTCCAACGGATGTAGAAGAGCGTGACTTTATCGTACTAGATCCGATGCTAGCAACAGGTGGTTCTGCGGCTGAAGCAATTAACTCTCTGAAAAAGCGCGGTGCGAAACAAATTAAATTAATGTGTATCGTTGCAGCTCCAGAAGGGGTAAAAGTAGTACAAGAAGAACATCCTGATGTTGATATTTATGTAGCAGCATTAGATGAGAAATTAAATGACCACGGATATGTAGTACCAGGTCTTGGTGATGCTGGTGACCGTTTATTCGGAACGAAGTAAGACAACTGACGAGCAGGGGAGATTCCCCAGCTCGTCTTTTTTGCTGTAAGCAAGTAGGGGAGGGGGAGAGGATAAATATACATCGTATATACAACATAAGTTGCATACACCTCACATATAATATAGAAGTCTTACGTCTGAGGAACACTATATTATGGAAGAAAAGCGTTATATCTCGAAAATATAATAGTGACAAACTTGTGAACATTTCCTTCTATTATAAAGAGAAAACTGTTAGAAATTGCATATATGTAACCAGTATTTAGAAGGGGAACGTTTTCATTTTTGGGAGGAAATGCCTAATACTCAAATTTTTAGATTTTTTACGATTTCTCGTTGACACTGTTAATACCCTATTGTATGCTAACAACGGGGATAGATGGTAGGGCTTTCAGTGACAAAATTACATCTATTCCGTGACGAAAATGTAAACTTTTTGTTTTGTATAGGATTTATGCAAAAAAATGAGTTATTATTAACACATCGTGAATGAGGGTTACATATTGGAGGGATGAATCCTTGCAAAAAAACGATCGCAGCCATATAAAAGCTTATGCTTTAATGTCAGGTATTCTTGCTCAATTAGTCGGTTCTATTCTTGTTGGAATCTTTGGTGGGCAGTGGATTGATAATAAGGTTGGAACGTTTCCGTTGTTTCTTATTATAGGGTTATTACTCGGACTAGGAACAGGGGTATACGCAATGATTCGACTCATTCGACATTACTATTCGGGAGAGCAATGATGATAGACGTACATGGACTTGTCCAAAGACAAAAGAAATATATGTACTACTTGCTTGCGCTTCTAGTGCTAGGATGGGGATTTACCTCTTACAAGGATGTATTTCTTGGACTGATTATCGGGACGATTTTCAGTTTTCTTAGTTTGCGCATCATTGCACGTAGAACAGACAAGCTGCTAGATCGCGTAACAAATGGAGAAAACGTGAAGTTCAAGGCAACAGCGGTAAGTACATATTCAAGATTCGCCACGATTGGGTTATTAATTTTATTTGCAGCCAAATATCAAGAGTTAATCGCGATGTGGGGCCTA
Source organism: Bacillus cereus group sp. BfR-BA-01356 (assembly GCF_022663635.1). NCBI lineage: Bacteria > Bacillati > Bacillota > Bacilli > Caryophanales > Bacillaceae > Bacillus > Bacillus cereus group sp. BfR-BA-01356. The sequence goes on from NZ_JAKUFX010000007.1 coordinate 84,086, forward strand.
GGTGTAGGATTGCTGACAGGATACCTTGTCATGATCATAGATTTTCTTTATTTAGAGTATAAGAGCAGGGAAGAGAGGTGAATTACTAGTGGAACACGGTAAATTAGTTGAATTTCTAGGTTTAACGTTCGATTTGTCATCAGTTATGATGGTTACTGTAGCAGCAGTTATTGTTTTCTTAATCGCTGTTATCGGAACTCGCAGCTTAGCTCTTCGCCCAACCGGGATGCAAAACTTCATGGAATGGGTGTTTGACTTCGTGAAAGGGATTATCAATAGTACGATGGACTGGAAAACAGGTGGACGTTTCTTAACGCTTGGCGTTACGCTTATCATGTTTATCATCGTATCGAACTTCCTTGGTTTACCATTCATGTATTCAGCAACTGAAGCTGGCGAACATATTGCATGGTGGAGATCACCAACGTCTGATCCAGCAGTTACATTAACATTAGCCGTGATGGTAGTTACCCTCACCCATTATTATGGAATTAAGATGAAGGGTACGAAAGAGTACGTAAAAGGTTATTTCCAACCTATGAAATTCTTATTCCCATTAAAGGTTATTGAGGAGTTTGCTAACACATTAACGTTAGGTCTTCGTTTATTTGGTAACATTTATGCAGGTGAGATCTTATTAGGATTACTTGCTAAGTTGGGCGGAGCATCAGTCCTTGGGGCATTAGGTGCGCTTGTACCAATGTTAGCATGGATGGGATTCAGTGTATTCGTTGGATCAATCCAAGCATTTATTTTCGTTATGTTAACGATGGTTTATATGGCTCATAAAGTAAGCCATGACCATTAATATAATTTAAGTAAGAAAAAATTTATTTTTTTATAATACAAAGGAGGACAAATTAAATGAGTTTAGGTGTAATCGCAGCTGCAATTGCAATTGGTTTATCAGCATTAGGTGCAGGTATTGGTAACGGTCTTATCGTATCACGTACAATCGAAGGTGTTGCTCGTCAACCAGAATTAAAAGGCGCACTTCAAACAATTATGTTCATCGGGGTTGCTTTAGTTGAGGCACTTCCAATCATCGGTGTAGTTATTGCATTCATCGTAATGAACAAATAAGGGAGACTCCCCTTACATAGATGGCGAAGAGTGTTTTTCCGAACTTTCTTCGCCATTGCTTTATGAATGAAACGTATGTCTTTTTTTTTCATATGATCAATTTAGATATTTTGAAGGGAGTGAATCCTTGTGCCAACTTTATTATTAGGTGCTGCCATTCCATTTGGAACGATTGCTTATACATTGTTCATTTTCTTACTTCTATTAGTAATGCTACGCAAATTTGCGTGGGGTCCTTTAATGGGAATTATGAAAGAACGTGAAGAGCATGTTACTAATGAAATCGACGCTGCAGAAAGAAGTAATGCTGAGGCGAAGAAATTAGTAGAAGAACAACGTGAAATGTTAAAACAATCACGTGTTGAAGCACAAGAGTTAATCGAAAGAGCGAAAAAGCAAGCTGTAGATCAAAAAGATGTTATTGTTGCTGCTGCGAAAGAAGAAGCAGAATCAATTAAAGCATCTGCTGTACAAGAAATTCAACGCGAAAAAGAGCAAGCAATTGCTGCTTTACAAGAACAAGTTGCTTCTTTATCTGTTCAAATTGCTTCTAAAGTAATTGAAAAAGAGTTAAAAGAAGAAGATCAAGTGAAGTTAATTCGCGATTATATTAAAGAAGTAGGAGAAGCGCGATGAGCAATGGGATTGTAGCAAAACGTTATGCTGTCGCTCTTTTTAAAATTGCTAAAGAAAAACACGTATTAGAAATGTTTGAAGAGGAATTACGCCTTGTACAAAACGTTTATGTAAAGAACGGAGAACTACATAGCTTTTTAACGCAACCGAACATTTCAAAGGAACAAAAGAAAACGTTTCTTGCAAACGTATTCGGATCTGTTTCTGAATCTATTTTAAATACGTTATATATTTTAATTGATAACAAACGCATTGATATCTTACCTGAAATTGCAGATGAATATGTTGTTCTTGCTAATGAAGAACGTAACGTAGCGGACGCAACTGTATATTCTACTCGTCTTCTATCAGAAGAAGAGAAGCTTAACATTGCAGAAGCATTTGCGAAGAGAACAGGAAAAGATGCAATTCGCGTGAAAAATGTTGTAGATGAAGATTTACTAGGCGGCATTAAAGTACGTATTGGAAATCGCATTTATGATGGAAGTTTACAAGGAAAATTAGCACGTATTCAGCGTGAATTAATGAAGAATAGATAGGGGTGAAGCACATGAGCATCAGAGCTGAAGAAATTAGCGCACTGATAAAGCAACAAATCGAGAACTATCAGTCTGAAATCGAAGTTAGTGATGTTGGTACAGTTATCCAAGTTGGTGACGGTATCGCGCGTGCTCATGGTCTTGATAACGTTATGGCTGGTGAACTTGTAGAGTTCTCTAACGGCGTTATGGGACTAGCACAAAACTTAGAGGAAAACAACGTAGGTATTATCATTTTAGGACCTTACACAGAAATTCGTGAAGGTGACGAAGTTCGTCGTACTGGTCGCATCATGCAAGTACCGGTAGGAAAAGAACTAATTGGTCGTGTTGTAAACCCATTAGGTCAACCAGTTGATGGTTTAGGCCCAATCAATACAACAAACACTCGTCCAATTGAAAGTCCAGCACCAGGTGTAATGGATCGTAAATCTGTTCATGAGCCACTTCAAACAGGTATTAAAGCGATCGATGCTCTTGTACCAATTGGCCGTGGTCAACGTGAGTTAATCATCGGTGACCGTCAAACTGGTAAAACAGCGGTTGCACTTGATACAATCATTAACCAAAAAGATGAAGATATGATTTGTATCTATGTAGCAATTGGACAAAAAGAATCAACTGTACGTAACGTAGTAGAAACACTACGTAAGCACGGTGCATTAGAGTACACAATCGTTGTAACTGCATCTGCTTCTCAACCAGCTCCATTATTATACCTAGCTCCTTACGCTGGTGTAACAATGGGTGAAGAGTTCATGTACAATGGTAAACACGTATTAGTAGTATATGATGACTTATCAAAACAAGCAGCGGCTTACCGTGAGCTGTCATTACTATTACGTCGTCCTCCAGGTCGTGAAGCTTACCCAGGGGATGTATTCTACTTACATTCTCGCTTATTAGAGCGTGCAGCAAAATTAAGTGATGCAAAAGGCGGCGGTTCTTTAACTGCACTACCTTTCATCGAAACACAAGCAGGGGACGTATCAGCATACATCCCAACAAACGTAATTTCTATTACGGATGGACAAATCTTCTTACAATCTGACCTATTCTTCTCTGGCGTACGTCCAGCGATCGATGCGGGTACTTCTGTATCTCGTGTAGGTGGATCTGCTCAGATTAAAGCAATGAGTAAAGTATCAGGTACACTTCGTCTTGATCTTGCATCTTACCGTGAGTTAGAAGCGTTCGCTCAGTTCGGTTCTGACCTTGATAAAGCAACTCAAGCGAAATTAAACCGTGGTGCTCGTACTGTTGAGGTATTAAAACAAGGATTACACAAACCATTACGTGTAGAGAAACAAGTTATCATTCTTTACGCTTTAACACGTGGATTCCTAGATGATATCCCAGTAGTAGATATCACTCGTTTTGAAGAAGAATTCCATGCTTGGTTAGATTCTAATGCGACTGACTTATTAGAAGAAATCCGCACAACTAAGAAACTTGCGGATGACGACAAATTTGCAGCAGCAATCAATGGATTTAAAAAAGTATTCGTAGCTTCTGAATAATAATAAAAAGTGAAGCCGACTGTTCAGCCTCATCGGCTAAGGTTCTTTCTCACAGAAGGTGCTTTTTACCTTCTTGTGGGGAAGGTTCTTAGACGAAAGGGGCTAGGAGGCGGAACTAGATTAATAAAAGCGGAAGCGGCTCGTTCTGAATGTGAGGGGGATGGAGCTTCTGACGAAGAGGCGGTGTTTGCCTCGTAGGAAGAAGTGAAGCCACCGAGCATTCAAGCCGCTGGAGCTAGATAGTATATATAAAAGGCATCTCGGGCTCTGAGATTGCTAAAGGTCATGTAAAGGAAAAGAGTAGGTGCACCTATTCTTTTCCTTCAATCATGAGCAAGAATATCTTGCAACGTAGATTAGGAAGAGGATTCTTACTAATCGTGCCAACTTCCGGAAAAAAGGTGGTGAAAACCTGTGGCATCTTTACGCGATATAAAAGCGAAGATTAACTCGACAAAGAAAACGAGTCAAATTACGAAAGCGATGGAGATGGTATCTGCATCTAAGTTAAACCGTGCAGAGCAAAATGCTAAATCTTTCGTTCCATATATGGAAAAGATTCAAGAAGTAGTAGCGAGCATTGCGCAAGGAAGCAAAGGGATTAATCATCCAATGCTAAATGCGCGTCCTGTAAAGCGTACAGGATACATCGTTATTACGTCTGATCGCGGACTAGCAGGTGGTTATAACAGTAACGTATTACGTACAGTAAGTAACGTAATTCGTGAACGTCATAATATGGATTCAAACCAATATTCTATTATTGTGCTTGGACGACTAGGACGTGATTATTTAAAACGTCGCGGCTTTAACATTATTGATGAAGTAGTTGGATTATCTGACCACCCATCATTTACTGATATTAAAGACCTTGCTTCTCGAGCAATTGCGATGTTTGCAGATGGTGCTTATGATGAGCTGTACATTTACTACAACCATTACGTAAGTAAAATTTCACAAGAGGTAACGGAAAATAAAATTTTACCGCTTACTGATGTGGCGTCTGACAAACCGACGACAGCTTATGAATTCGAACCTTCTGAAGAAGAAATTTTAAAAGTACTATTGCCACAATACGCAGAAAGCTTAGTGTACGGTGCATTACTAGACGGTAAAGCAAGTGAACACGCAGCGCGTATGACAGCAATGAAGAGTGCTACAGACAACGCAATGGAAGTTATCGATTCACTTACACTTTCATTCAACCGTGCGCGTCAGGCAGCGATTACGCAAGAAATTACGGAAATCGTTGGTGGAGCAGCAGCGTTAGAATAGTATTAAAAAGCGGAAGCGGCTCTGTCAAAAGAGTCGCGTAAGCTATAAACCAATAAAAAATTAAAAGCTAGCTGCTCGTAGAAAGTTGGCTAATTAAAAGAAAGCTAGGAGGGAACCCGATGAATAAAGGGCGCGTTACGCAAATCATGGGTCCGGTTGTAGACGTTAAGTTTGATGGCGGAAAGCTACCAGAAATCTACAACGCCCTTACGGTAAAACAAAGCAACGAAAACGGAAGTATTAACTTAACATTTGAAGTTGCACTTCATTTAGGTGATGATACAGTTCGTACAGTTGCAATGTCTTCCACAGATGGACTTGTTCGTGGCACAGAAGTAGAAGATACTGGTAAACCAATCTCTGTACCAGTTGGTGATGTAACACTTGGTCGCGTATTTAACGTATTAGGTGATGCAATTGACTTAGATGGTGAGGTTCCTGCAGATGTACATCGTGATCCAATTCACCGTCAAGCACCTGCATTCGAAGAATTATCTACTAAAGTAGAAATTCTTGAAACTGGTATTAAAGTAGTAGACTTACTTGCTCCTTACATTAAGGGTGGTAAGATCGGCCTATTCGGTGGTGCCGGCGTAGGTAAAACAGTATTAATTCAGGAATTAATTAACAACATCGCACAAGAGCACGGTGGTATCTCTGTATTCGCTGGTGTAGGTGAGCGTACTCGTGAGGGTAATGACTTATACCACGAAATGAGCGATTCTGGCGTAATCAAGAAAACTGCGATGGTATTCGGACAAATGAACGAGCCACCTGGAGCACGTCAACGTGTTGCATTAACAGGCTTAACAATGGCTGAGCATTTCCGTGATGAGCAAGGACAAGACGTACTTCTGTTCATCGATAACATCTTCCGTTTCACGCAAGCGGGTTCTGAAGTATCTGCCCTTCTTGGTCGTATGCCATCTGCGGTAGGTTACCAACCAACACTTGCAACAGAAATGGGTCAATTACAAGAGCGTATTACATCTACAAATAAAGGGTCTATCACGTCTATCCAAGCGGTATATGTACCAGCCGATGACTATACTGACCCAGCACCAGCTACAACGTTCGCTCACTTAGATGCAACAACAAACTTAGAGCGTCGTTTAACGCAAATGGGTATTTACCCAGCCGTAGATCCATTAGCATCTACATCTCGTGCACTTTCTCCAGAAATCGTAGGAGAAGAACATTATGAAGTAGCTCGTCAAGTACAGCAAACTTTACAACGTTATAAAGAGCTTCAAGATATCATCGCTATCTTAGGTATGGATGAGTTATCTGAAGAAGATAAGTTAGTTGTACATCGTGCTCGTCGTATTCAATTCTTCTTATCTCAAAACTTCCACGTAGCTGAGCAGTTTACAGGTCAAAAAGGTTCTTACGTACCTGTAAAGAATACAGTTAGTGGTTTCAAAGAAATTCTAGAAGGAAAATATGATGACCTTCCAGAAGATGCATTCCGCTTAGTAGGTGGCATTGAAGAAGTTATTGAAAACGCGAAGAAAATGATGGCGTAAGGCCTTAGGAGGGACGAAGTATGAAGACATTTCCAGTCAGTATTGTAACTCCTGATGGACCGGTTTACGAAAAAGAGGTAGAAATGGTAAGTGTAAAAGCAGAGAGTGGGGAAATGGGGATCTTACCAGGCCACATTCCAACTGTTGCACCATTAAAAATTAGTGCAGTTCGTCTGAAAAATGGTGGACACACTGATTATGTAGCAGTAAGCGGTGGCTTTATCGAAGTTCGTCCAGATAAAGTGACTGTATTATCATCATCTGCTGAAGAAGCAAACCATATCGATATCCATCGCGCAAATGAAGCGAAGCGTCGCGCTGAGCAACGTCTGCAAGATAAACAAGCACATGTTGACTTTAAACGTGCAGAAATGGCATTACAACGTGCTGTGAACCGTTTGAACGTTTCCGATATGAAGTAAAAAAATCCGTAAGGGCTTTGCCTTTACGGATTTTTTTTTGTGTATTTTATGGATAATTTTACAAAACTGGTATAATTATATTGATGCTTGTATAAGTAGAAGTGTACAACAATTTATATTTCATAAAGGGGATGGATCAATGATTGGTGAAATGAAGCGAGAAGCATTGTACTCTTTAAAGGGAAAATGGGGACTAGGTGTTGGATCAACAATTTTATATTTTATTTTAAGTTATGTTGTTTCGCTGGCTGCAATGCTTATACTATTAATTCCAGGAATTATTATATTTCTCTCAGTTGTAAGCTTAACTGGATCATTTGAAGAGGAAACGATGTCAATTGGAGCAGGTATTACCTTTGGAATTTTTTATTGCATTATGATAATTTTGAGTAACGCATCGTATGGGATTACGTCATATGGTTATACAAATGTATTTTTACAGATTAGTAAACGAGAAGATGCTAAAGTAGATTACTTATTCGAAGGATTTCGTGGCTTTAAAAGAATGATGAAAACAATGTGGGCAATGCTTGCGATTTTGTTATATACAGGTACATGGATTCCGATGCTGTTAATAGGCTTATTTGCATTGTTAGGTGAAGAAGGGAATACGTCATTTGCAATAGCTTTCTTCGTACTATTAGCAATTTCAATTGTTGGTATGATTGTGATGTATTTTTCTTATGCACTGACGTACTATGTGATGATTGAAAATCCAGAATATAGTGTTTCGCAGGCGATGAAGGAAAGTAAGAATCTTATGAAGGGTCATAAGTTAGATTTGTTTCTTTTATGGCTGAGCTTCATAGGATGGGCTATTTTAGCGCTGCTTACTTTTGGAATAGGATTTCTTTGGCTTAGTCCGTATATGAGTACGACGACAGCACACTTTTATCGCTACATTTCAAAAGGTGAATTTCAATAGGAACATGCTATACTAATAGAATTATTGTGTATAGGAGGCGAGGCTACGCATGATTAGTGATTTAAAAGGAGAAGCACTAGATTCATTAGAAGGGAAATGGGGATTAGCTGTTGGAGCTACACTACTCATTTCAATTCTTATCACGGCTTTTAGTTTTAGTGTTGATTGGGGATTTTCTTTAATTTTCGGTTGGCAAAAAACAAATGGTTCACTTTCAACGAATATTCTTTCATTTTTTGTTACTGGACCGTTAACTTTAGGTGGATATTACCTTGGTTTAAATATCCTTCGTGAAAAGCAAGCTAGTATTGGTAATGTATTCATTTGGTTTTCAGAGGGAAAGAGATTTCTAAAATCATTTTTATTATATTTATTAGTAAATCTTTATCTTTTCTTATGGACGTTATTGTTCATTATTCCAGGTATTATTAAATCATTTTCTTATGCGATGACGTACTTTATTATAAACGATCATCCTGAGTATTCACTGAACCAAGCTATTACAGAAAGTCGTCGTATGATGGATGGACATAAGATGGAGTATTTCATTTTATGTTTAAGTTTTATTGGCTGGTTTATATTAAGTTGTATTACGTTAGGGATTGGATTCTTATGGTTAATTCCATATTTCTATACGACATCTGCAGCTTTTTACGAAGAGATTGCAGAAGAATATTATGAGAAAAAAATTTAGCACTATAAAACCCCCAGTATGAATTATTTGTTCATACTGGGGGTTTTTTGTAGAAACTTTATAAATTGATTACTAGTAAGTGGTTTACTGAAATAGTAACCTTGCATATATTTACAGTTATGTTTTTGCAGAAACTTAAGTTGTTTTTCGGTTTCAATTCCTTCGGCAACGACTGAAAGATTTAAAGTATTCGCGAGGGAAAGAATTGTAGAAACGATGGCTCGTTCTTCAGGACGATGATCAGCTAATTGTGTAAATTCTCTCGGTACTTTTAATGTGTCGATTGGAAAAATTGATAAATAAGCAAGAGAAGAGTACCCAGTACCGAAGTCATCAATGGAAGTTTGGATACCGTACTCTTTTAATTGCTTCAGTCTCAATAACGTTTCTTTCTCGTCAATCATTGCAATTCTTTCTGTTAACTCAAGTGTTACATATTTTGGATCGACTTGCACGTCGTTTAATATTTGTGAAATGTTTTCGATTAATTGATCTTGCCGGAATTCTTTTGCGGATAAATTAACACTTATTTTTAAATTTTGGTAGCCAAAGGTATGCCATATTTTTAATTGGAGACAAGCTTCTTGTAATACCCAATGTCCAAGTGGGACTACTTGTGGCGTCTCTTCTACAATTGGAATAAACTCACATGGTGAAATGTCACCTAATAGTGGGTGTTTCCAACGTATTAAAGCTTCAGCACCGATAATTTTATTTGTTGTCGTATCAATTTGTGGTTGATAAACGAGATAAAATTCTTTGTTTACTAAAGCGATTGGCAAATCTTTTTCAATTCGAGCTTTTCGTTCCATTTTTTTATATAGTTCTTTCGTGTAAAGAGAGCTACCGTTTTTTCCTTTATTCTTTGCTTCGTACATGGCCATATCAGCATGCTGCAAAATGGATAGCGCATCTTCACCTGCTTCAGGATATATTGCAATTCCGATGCTCGGTGAGATTTGTAAATGTTGATTTTCGATTTCAAATGGCTCATTCATGGCCGCTACAATCCTATCAGCTATTTTTTGGACATCTGGCTTTTTTTTGTAATTCTCGATAAGGATTGTGAACTCATCCCCAGCTAGCCGCGCGAGTTTCATATTTGATGTTGCTATTCTTTCGAGCCTTTTTGCTACTGCGATGAGCAATAGGTCTCCTACTCGATGACCGAGGGTATCATTAATAACTTTAAAACGGTCTAGGTCGAGAAACATAACAGCAAAAGGCTTTTTCGATATTTTTGCTCGCGCAATTGCCTGTTCTAAATGTTGATGAAATGCACGACGATTTGCAAGCTCTGTTAAAGTATCATGGTATGCTAGGAAGTTGATTTGTTCTTGTTGTTGTTTGCTTTCCGTAATATCTTTAATCATTAAATAAACCCCAGAAATTTTCTCCTTTAAAAAGATCGGTACGGCGGTAACGTGCAAGTAGTAAATATCTCTGTTTTTATGGTAAGCCCGTATTTCTAAAGAAATAGAATATCCCTTTTTCACGCGATGAAAGGCGTTAATCATTTCTTCTAAATCTTCTTCGTATATGAGTGAATAGTAAGGCTGGTTTAATAATTCATTCGTTTGATAACCGAGTAAAGTAGTACCAGCGTTATTTACTTTGAGAAAATTACCGTACAAATCTAATGTGAAAATTGGATCTGGATGATGCTCGTATAAAGATTTAAACATTTGTTGATTATGATAGAGTTCATTTTTCTGTTCTACTAAATCTTCTGTACGTAGTTTAATTTGTTTCTCGAGTTCTGAGTTGAATTGCATTTGAGCGATCAATAATATTTTATTTTGTTTTCGAACTAAACTATGACGTATGAGAACGAAAGAAAAAGTTATTATAAGTCCGATTACTATAATAGGCGCAAAAACGTATTCAACTAATATAAAAACAATAAGCATTACTACCGAAATATACGGTAATGATAATCGGATTGATTCGCCAATTTTAGGTGTTAGTAGTACTTGTTCTTGTTTTTCAGGCTTTTTTGTATGGAGAATACAGGCGATTGCTACTAGTACTAAGGTTACTTGATAGAAAGGAGTAACTGTAAACATAGAATACTCTGGTATGAAGTATTTTATATAAGCATAAATCGCATCTGTAGTAGCATATAAAATTAAAGCACTGCCAAGAAGTGCACCGACCTTTTTAGGTAATAAGGATAGTGGTTTGAATAAAAGGTTGATTCCTATTAAGAGAAAGAGTAAATCAGCCATTGGATAGGTAAGTTGAACAAATATGTCGATATAGGATGTTGTAAAGATATGAATAGTTCGTTCAATAAGTAAGTAGTAACTTAAAGTAAATTGGGCTGTAACGATAATACAAATATCACATAGCATAAAAAGTTTTTCTAATAAATCTCGGTTATAAATGATTTCGTATAGAAAGGCAAACGTAAAGCTAACTAAAAAAAGTAAGTAAAAAAAGTCAGATGGATCAACGAACGTATAGAAGTCCTTTACAATTAAACGCTGATAGGCAACGACTATATCACCGATAAAATAAGAGAGAGCTCCAACAGATAATATGATCCAAAATAAACGAGATAGCCCTTCTTTCATGTTTGAAAAATAAAGTATATAACTACAAGCGATAATATCAATTAATAGGGTGCTCGTTCCAATTAATAGCTGAAAAGGAAATGAGTATTCATATACAAAAGGCATTGCTACATAGTGAAGCGTTATAGACAGCAATACAATGCTTATAAGAATACTTACATGTGTTTGTTTTTTCATTTATATCACCTACGGTTTCTTGAAAAGCATATATAAGTTTTATATTTATTTTGCACAATTATAGCAAGTTGTAAAGATAGATTTTAATAATTCTTGTTTCTGTCTCCCAACATATCGACATAGGAATTTGAAGTTTGCTATAATGATTAGAATAGTTGCATTATTTAGAAAAATTTAAAAATAATAATTACTGCAACTAGGACATATTGTTTACTATGTGAACTTGTTCTTAATTTAGGGGGGAGGGTTTCACAATGGCAAGTGTATATGAAAATAGTTATATGATCGTTTTGATTTTCTTGCTATTAGGTATATTGCTGCCGGTAGTGGCTCTTACATTAGGAAGGATGCTGCGCCCAAATAAACCAAGTGCAGCAAAGGCGACGACGTATGAGAGTGGAATTGAGCCTTTTCATGATGCAAATATTCGGTTTCATGCTCGTTATTATATTTTCGCTTTATTATTTGTGATCTTTGATGTAGAAACTTTATTTTTATATCCTTGGGCTGTTGCGTATGACAAGCTAGGTTTATTTGCATTAATTGAAATGCTCATCTTTGTTGTAATGTTGCTAGTTGGATTAGCGTATGCTTGGAAAAAGAAGGTGTTACAATGGTTATAAATTTTGAGGAATTACATCCAAATGAGCGAGCAGAATTAGAACGAAATATCTTTTTTTCTACATTGGAACAGTTGAAAGGATGGGCGAGGAGCAACTCTTTATGGCCGATGACATTCGGACTGGCATGCTGTGCAATTGAAATGATGGGGGTAGGCTCATCACATTACGATTTAGATCGATTTGGGTCATTTTTTCGAACTTCACCAAGGCAATCGGACGTCATGATTGTATCGGGAACAGTAACGAAGAAGATGGCTCCTATTGTTCGGCGTTTATATGATCAAATGCCCGAACCGAAATGGGTTATTGCGATGGGATCTTGTGCGACAGCAGGTGGTCCGTATGTAAATTCATATGCTGTTGTGAAAGGTGTAGACCAAATCGTACCAGTTGATGTGTATATTCCTGGTTGTCCCCCAAATCCAGCTGCTTTAATCTATGGAATTAATAAATTAAAAGAGAAAATTCGTTACGAGGCAAAGACCGGAAAGCAGGTGACGAATAAATGAGTAATCCAAATAAAGATTTAGAGGATCTGAAAAAAGAAGCAGCTAGGCGTGCGAAAGAAGAAGCGAGAAAACGCCTTGTAGCGAAACACGAGGCGGAAATAAGTGAACTTGAGGAGGAAGATCGAGAAAAAGAGAAAGCGCTACCAAAAAATGATGATATTACTATAGAAGAAGCAAAGCGACGTGCAGCAGCCGCAAAAGCAAAAGCGGCGGCGTTAGCGAAACAGAAAAGAGAAGGAACCGAAGAAGTAACGGAAGAAGAAAAAGCGAAAGCCAAGGCGAAGGCAGCAGCAGCCGCAAAAGCAAAAGCGGCGGCGTTAGCGAAACAGAAAAGAGAAGGAACCGAAGAAGTAACGGAAGAAGAAAAAGCGAAAGCCAAGGCGAAGGCAGCAGCAGCTGCAAAGGCAAAAGCGGC